>DASSQL010000111.1:0-3899 GCA_035702525.1 Ornithinibacter sp.
GGGGTCGGAGCGGTCGCGGTGCAGCAGGATGACGACGTCGGCGTCCTGCTCGATCGAGCCCGACTCACGCAGGTCGGACATCTGCGGGCGCTTGTCGGTGCGCTGCTCGGGGCCACGGTTCAGCTGGCTGATCGCGATGACGGGCACCTCGAGCTCCTTGGCGAGCAGCTTCAGCGCCCGGGAGAACTCGGCGACCTCCTGCTGGCGCGACTCGACCTTCTTGCCCGAGCTCATCAGCTGCAGGTAGTCGATGACGACCAGGCGCAGGTTGTGCTGCTGCTTGAGCCTGCGGCACTTGGCCCGGATCTCCATCAGCGACATGTTGGGGCTGTCGTCGATGAACAGCGGGGCGTTGGAGATCTTGCCCATGATCCGCGCGAGCTTGGTCCACTGCTCCTGGTTCTTCAGGCCCTTGCGCAGGTCCTGGAGCTGGATGGTGGCCTCGGCCGACAGGATGCGCATGGTGATCTCGGTGCGGCTCATCTCGAGCGAGAACACCGCCGCCGCCATGTTGTGCTTGATCGCCGCGGCGCGCGCGATGTCGATGCCGAGGGTCGACTTGCCGACGGCGGGGCGGGCCGCGACCACGATCATCTGGCCCGGGTGCAGGCCGTTGGTGAGCTCGTCGAGCTCGATGAAGCCGGTGGGCACCCCGACGAGGTCGTCGGTGCGACCCGACGCGGCCTCGATCTCCTCCATCGTCTCGTTGAGCAGGTCGCCGAGCACGTTGTAGTCCTCGCCGCCGCGCTTCTCGGCGACGGAGTAGACCTCGGCCTGGGCCCGGTTGACGATGTCGTCGATGTCGCCCTCGCCCTGGGCGTAGCCCATCTGGACGATGCGGGTGCCGGCCTCGACCAGCCGGCGCAGCACCGCCCGCTCGTGGACGATCTCGGCGTAGTAGCCGGCGTTGGCGGCGGTGGGCACCGACTGGATGAGCTGGTGGAGGTAGGCCTGGCCGCCCACCCGGGTGAGGTCGCCGCGCTTGCCGAGCTCGTCGGCGACGGTGATGGCGTCGGCGGGCTCGCCGCGACCGAACAGGTCGAGCACCGCGTCGAAGATCAGCTCGTGCGCGGGCCGGTAGAAGTCGTGCGCCTTGACCGCCTCGAGGCAGTCGGCGATGGCGTCCTTGTTGATGAGCATCGAGCCGAGCACCGACTGCTCGGCGTGGAGGTCCTGGGGTGGGACCCGGTCGTCGGAGCGCCCCTCGCTGGGCCCGCCGAACGCCGCGTTCAGCTCCGCGATGGACACCTGTTCAACCCCTCACGTCCGGCGTGCGCCGGGCTCGATCGACCACTGCTGCGGCCGGGCCGGACCGGGCCTCATCACAAGCACACCAGAGCCCACCGACAACCTGCCGCGGCTCACCGTAGGCGCAGCGGGGCAGAACCCCAAGCCCAGTCGGCGACATCAGCCGAACGGCTGTGCACAACCTGGGGACAAGGTGTGCAAAACGCCCGGTCCCCGTGTGCACAGCCGGTGGAGAAGCCTGTGGAGAATCCCGTCAGAGGGCCGTCCACGAGCCTGTGACCTGCACGAACGCCGTCCACCCCATGTGCATCCGAGAAAGTCTCGGGCGTGTCACGATCCACATGACCCGGGTCACACCCTCGGGCTGTCAGCCCTCGCTACCGCGCGGTAGCACCCGTCCCAGACGCCCCGCCAGCCCCCCGGCGTGTCGCGTAGGAGTGAGCGGTTTCCGGGCGTGGCCCGGGCGCGGTCCGAACGTGCGGAACCCGCCCTCAGCCGGCCCGTCCGTAGCGTTCCGCCGACCGCGCGCGGGCCTTGGCCGCCTCGACCTCGCGGTCCTTGGGCGGGGCCGTCGTCACGAGCGCGTCGAGCAGGTGGGCGGTCACGTGCGCGACCTCCTCGACGGCCCGGTCGAAGGCCTCCTGGTTCGCCGCGGACGGCTTGGTCGTGCCACTCACCTTGCGCACGTACTGCAGGGCGGCGGCCCGCACCTCGTCGGTCGTGGCCGGGGGCGCGAAGTTGTTCAGCGGTCGGATGTTGCGGCACATGCCTCAACGGTAATCCGCCGGTCGGGCGCGTGGCGGATCACGGCGTGGTCGCGCTCAGCCGCCGGTGTAGCGCCCGGGGCGGTGGTTCATCGCGATGACGAGGTTGAGCAGCACGGCTCCCACGGCCGATGCCAGGGTCAGCGCCAGGTCGTGGCTGACCGCGGCGAAGGCGAGCACCACGGCCACGTCGAGGGCCATCTGCACGTAGCCGGCCCGCCAGCCGAGCCGCTCCTGGCAGAGCAGGGCGACGACGTTGAAGCCGCCCAGGCTCGAGCGGTGCCGGAACACCACGAGGATGCCGATGCCGGCCAGCAGGTTTCCCACGACGGCCGCGTACAGCGGCCCGATGGAGGCCACCCCGAGCAGGTGCGGCTGCAGCGCCGAGAAGCTCGACACCAGCGCCACCGCCACGGCTGATCGCGCGGTGAAGGCCCATCCCTTGCCGCGCACGGCGAGCACCACGAACGGCACGCTGACCACGACGAAGAGGAACGAGAACGACCAGCCCACCGTGCGCGCCAGCAGCAGGGCCAGGCCGGCCGTGCCCCCGGTGGTCACCCCTCCGGCGGCGAGTGCGAACAGCCCGAGCGAGGCGAGGAAGGCGCCGGTCACGATGCCGACGGCGTCCTCGAACCGGCTGTGCGGGGGCGCGACAGGGGGTGGACCCGGCGCGGCCCGCAGTGTGGCGGCCGGCTGGAGGGTCATGGCCCGACTGTGGGCCACCCCTGCACGATGCACAACCTTCCGTGGAGTTGATGTGCATCACAGCCCATCGCAGCGCCGCACGCTGAGCACTCTGTCGCGGGCCCGGCATCCAGCCCTGGCTGTGAGCAAGGTCAGCCGAACCTCACCTGAAATGTCCGCGCGAGGGGGCAATGATGGGGACATGAGGACCCTCAGTGTCGAGGAGCTAGGCCGCCACTTCGCATCCCTGCCCGGAAAGCCCCGGGTCGTCGTGTCCGGGAACGTGGCCGTTCCGTGGGCCGGCGTGCGAGCGCTCGACGAGAACAAGGACACGTACACGATCCACGCGCTCAACGCGCCGCCCGGCATCCCCGACCGCGAGGGTGTGACCGCCGAGACCTGCTTCGTCGGGGCCGGCATGCGCAGGCACTCCGACCTGTCGTACGTGCCGAGCCGGCTGTCCCTGGTTCCGGTGCTGCTGCAGCGGCGCATCCCGCCGGACGTCGTCATCGTGCACTGCGCCCCGCCGCGCGACGGGCAGCTGTCGCTCGGCATCGAGGTCAACGTGCTCCCGGCGGCGATCGAGGGATGCCGGCAGCGGTCGGGTCGCGTCGTGGCCGTCATCAACGACCAGATGCCGTACACCTTCGGCGACGCGCAGATCCCGGTCGAGGCGGTCGACGTCGCGATCGAGGTGTCCGAGCCGATCCCGGCGCACGACCCCGTCGCGCCGGATGCCGACAGCATGGCCATCGGTGACCGGGTGGCCAGCCGGGTCAGCGACGGCTCGACCCTGCAGATGGGGATCGGCGGGGTACCCGACGCCACGCTCAACGCCCTCACCGGGCGGCGCGGGCTGCGGGTGTGGACCGAGATGTTCTCCGACGGCGTGCTCGAGCTCGACCGGGTGGGGGCGCTCGACAAGCACCACCCGCTGACGGCGTCGTTCATCTTCGGTTCGCGCGAGCTCTACGACTGGCTCGACGGCAACCACCGGGTGCGGATGATGCGCACCGAGCACACCAACGACCCCGGCCTGATCGCCCAGCAGCGGATGATGACCTCGGTCAACACCGCGCTCGAGGTCGACCTGTTCGGGCAGGCCAACGCCTCGCGGATCAACGCCCGCATCTACTCCGGGTTCGGCGGGCAGACCGACTTCATCGTCGGGGCGCTGCACTCCGCGGGCGGGCAGTCGTT
>DASSQL010000112.1:0-7853 GCA_035702525.1 Ornithinibacter sp.
ACCCGCTCCAGCTCCCCGACCAGATCCACCCGCTCACGATCCGACAGCCCCGACCCCTCCACCGTCGCCAACCACGCCCTGAACGCCACCACCGCCGGCACCACACCAGCCCCGCCCCCGCCCCCACCCTGCTCCGGCGGGACGCCAACAGGCTCCGGCGGGACGCCAACAGGCTCCGGCGCGCCTACCGAGCTCAACTGGGGCACAGCCGAACCCGGGTTCACGACCCGCCTCACCACCACGCCCCCGTCCATGCGTTAATCGTACGCATGTCCGCTGACAGCCAAGCCGACCACCAGCACACCTGTGGACAACCACCCACACCAACCACCCCTGTGCACATCCGAACTCGACGCGCGCCCGGCGACGGAACCCCGGAAAGGCCTCAGCCGGCCGCCCGGAGAATCGCCGCCATCTCCCCGAACCCCAGCCGTTCCGCATGCTCCAGCGCCGTCACCCCGTCGCGGTCCCCCACCGAGGCATCCGCACCCGCGGCCAGCAGGATCCGCACGATCTCCCGGTGCCGCGCTCCCCCGTCGCCGAGGATCACCGCCTCCAGCAGCGCGGTCCACCCCAGCGAGTTCACGTGGTTCACGTCGATCCCGGTCGACACCACCCGTCGCACGTACTCGACGTGCCCCCGCTCGCTCGCCGGGATCACCGACACCCCGCCGAACCGGTTCACCAGGGCGAGGTCGGGCGACGCCGGCAGCAACGTCTCCAGCATCTCGACGCTCCCGGTCACTCCGGTGACCAGCCACGCGCTGTCGTGCTGGTCGTCGAGGGCATCGGGGTCGGCACCCATCGCCACCAGCACCCGCGCCGCCTCGACGTGGTCGCCGGCCGACGCCAGCAGCAACGGCGTACGCCCCGCCGCGTCACGCACCTCCAGCCGCGCCCCGTCCCGCAGGGCGAGCGCGACGCCGTCCGCGTCCCCCGACCCCGCCGCCGCCAGCAGGGCCGCGTCCGGGTCGGCGGCAGGGCGGTGTCCGTCGGCAGCAGTCAGCACGCGCTCCAGTGTGCGGTACCCGCGTTCGCGCGCCATCTGCAACGCAGTCAGCCCCTCCGTCACCGACGGCCTCCCCAGCTCGACCCCACCCGCCACGAGCACCTGCACGGTCGACACCTCGTCAGGCGCATCGGCCCCGAACCACACCGCCTCGTGCACCGCCTGGTACCCGATCCGGTTGACGTGGTCCTTGTCGATGCCGGCTCGCAGCAGCCGCCCGACGACCAGGTGGTGCCCCCGCTCGGCCGCCCGGATCAGCCCCGTGCCGTTCCACGAGTCCTTGGCGTCGACGTCGGCACCCGCGGCCAGGGTCAGCTCGAGCAGGTCGAGGTACCCCTCGCTCGTCGCGACCAGGTAGGCCGACTGCTGCGTCTCGTCCTTCGCGTCGACGTCGGCACCCTGAACCACCAGCCCGCGCGCCGTCGCCACGTCGTCCGCCCACGCGGCATCGCGCAGGGCCGCGTCCAACACGGCCTGCCCGGTTCCCGACGGCCGACCCGTCGGCGCCGGCACCACTGCGTCCCCACCCGACGTGCACCCCGCGAGCACCACGACGACCACGGCCACGACCACGGATGCCGTGAGCCGGCCGCCGCTGCGACCGATGGGTTGCGCTCTCACCCCACCATCATGGGCGCGTGCGCGGGTGACGCACGTACCTCGCCCACCAGAACGTGCGTCGCCACCGCCACCGCCACCCCGACGGCGGCGGCACCTCGCGCGCCTCGTCGAGGCGGCGCAGCAGCTCGACCCCGCGCCCGGTCAGCGACGGCGCCAGGTCGTCGCGCCCGGGCCGGATCGACACCAGCCAGCGGAAGCCGACGCCCCGCTCGGCCAGGTCGACGGCGTACGACCGCCGTGACGTCCACGCGGCGCGCTGCTCGGCTCCCACGGCGTCCCCGGCATCCCCCTCGGGCACCGGTACCGGGTCGAGCACCACGAACCGCGGCCTCCCCACGTCCCGCTCGTGCTCGCGCCGCTCGAGGCCGCGGATCGCCAGCGGTGGGGCCACCAACGGCATCCCCAGCGTCAGCGCCACGCCCAGCACCAGCGCCGTGACGACCAGGGCCACGACCCAGGCGGGCGAGGCCGCCTCGAGCCCCAGCCAGGTCACCGCGAACGCCACCACGAAGTACCCCGCCCCGTAGAGCCACGACCACGACGCGTTCACCCCGGCCGAGGCCACCAGCGGCCCGTAGTCCCACTCGAGGTCGCTCACGCCCTCCCGGCGGATCCGCGTCACCGGACGCAACAGGTCGCCGAGGTAGAGGGCCGCGACCGCACCCACCACGAGGCACACCACGGCGCCGGCCAGGAGCCAGACCCGCTGCTCGACGATCCACACGGCGACGGCCGAGACGCCGACGCGCACGATCCACCACGCCAGGAGGGCCGGCAGCGCCACGACCACCAGCGGCTTCACGACCTCCGGCAGGGAACGGAGCAGCCCCTGCGCCCGGCGCGAGGCACCCACGGTGAGCCTGGTCAGCCGGCCCCGTCCGCGGGTGTCCTGGTGCACGACGCCCCGCCGGTCGGCCAGCGAGCCGAGCGCCAGCCAGACGCTGCCGTACGCCGCCGGCAGGCTGCCCAGCACCAGCAGCGCCACCGCGACCCCCACCATCGCGACCAGCGTCAGCCCGCCCTGCACCGCGCTCGTGGTGCTCGTCGCCTGGTCGCCGCGACCCGCACCCGTGAACGCGAAGGTCAGCAGCGGCACGATCGGGCTCAGCAGCACCAGCCCGTGCAGCAGCGTCCCCGTGCGCAGCGCCCCGAAGGCGAACGCCGCCAGCAGGCACGACCAGCCGATCATGGCCGCCGGCCCCGCCCACGAGTCCGGAAGGGCCCCGAACAGCGACGCGATGAGCAGGATGCCGCCGATCGACAGCCCCAGCAGGGCCAGCATCCGCGGGATCACCCCGCGCGAGGTGAGCCCCACGATCGTCCAGTGCAGGACGAGCATGGCGCCGCGCACCAGCCGGGTCACCGGGCGAACCGCGGCCAGACCGGATGCCGGTGAGTCCAGGACCGTGGCCCCCACCGCTCCCGCCGTCGTGGCGCTGCGGATCATCAGGTCGCTCGAGGTCTCGTCGGCCAGGGGCTCACGCCCCACGCCCGCGCGGTCGAACGCCGCGAGCAGCGCCGCCCGGTCGGTGCCGGTGACCGGGATGCCGTCGTGCCGGGCCGTCTCGACGCGCGCCAGCAGCGGGCCCTCGGCGGCGAGGAACAGCTCACCGCGCGAGCGCGGGTTCGCGCCGTCGGTGTGGTCCTCGCGGATCGCGGCGGCCAACCGGCCGACCTCGGCCGGCACGACGTCGAGCTGGATCGCCCAGGCGAACAGGTGCGCGAGCGCCGGCATCATCGCGGGCAGCTGGGTGGTGGGCGTCGAGCGGGTGAACGCCCCGGTCAGCTCGGCGCAGGCGTCGGCCCGCAACGCCTGAACCCGCGGGTCGACCTCGAGCCCCGTGCCCCCGAAGAGGGTCGACACGAGGTCGTCGACGGTGGCCTCGGCGAGGGCTCGCGGGTCGGGGTCGGTGTCGAGGTAACCGGACAGCTGGGCCGCCCGCCGCACCCGGGCCGGGTGGAGGATCGTGCGGCACAGCACGGTCGCGGCATCCAGCCGCCCCCAGGTCCAGTCGTTGACCCGCCAGGATCGCTTGAGGAAGCCACCGAACCGCTTGACCGACCAGCCGCCGAGCTTGTCGTCGCCGGTGCGGCTGTACCGGGCGAAGGCGTTGTCGGTCTGGGCAGAAAGCTGCACGACGTCGATCGGGATCGTCGACCCGGTCGTCGCCTCGTCACCGATCGTCGTGCTCGCCACCTCGAGCTGGAGCAACGTGGTGAGCAGCTCGGTCTGCCCGACCACCACGTCTCCCGGGCAGAGCGCTGCCCGCCACCGGTGCAGCGAGCCGACGTCGCCGACCGCGGCCTGCGGGCCGGTGCCACCGACCGGGTGCGCGTCGCAGTACCGCTGCAGCACCGGCAGCGCACCCTGCAGCACCTCGACCACCCGCTCGACCTGGTGCCGCACGGCCGTGCCGGCACTTCCGGCCGTCGCGCCCGGGTCGTCCACCAGGCGCCGCTCGAGCGCCTCGGCCACGGTGCGCGACCAGGCGTCGGCCGCGCCCTTGTCGTTGCCGACCATGAACCGCCGCTCGTTCTCCGAGCGCACCACGTCGTCGATGGCCCGGCGCACCGGGTCGTCTCCCGTGCCGGTCATCAGGCGCGCGTAGGAGGTGAGGCGCAGCATCCAGTAGTGGTGGTCGGGGCGCAGGGCGGTGAGCACCTCGTCGGTCTCCCACGGCCCGTCGGTGAGCGCGCGGCTCTCCCGGATCCGCCGGATCTGCTCGGTCACCTGCTCACGCACCTTGCGGGCGACGTCCCAGTCGTCGCCCGCCGGCAGCACCCAGACCAGGTCACGGAGCAGCTCGTTGGCGGCCTCGGCCACCGAGATCGCCCCGGTGACCCCCCAGTGCCAGAGGTCGTCGTCGTCGGGGTCGGCGAGGGTCGGGTACCGGTCGGGGACGTACGGGATCGAGGAGATCGGCGGCGGGTCGTCACCCTGGATGCCGCGGCGCGCGTGCTCGACGTCCTGCTGGGCGCGCTCGGCCGCGCGACGGATGCGCTCGTAGTCCCACACCTCGCCCTGCTCCGGCCACGACTGGGGCGGGCGCTGGCGCACCTGGCGTCGGGCCAGGTCGCGGGACGCGTGCCAGATCCGCAACCGGCGGTAGTGCGGGAAGAGCTGGCCACCGAGCTGCTCGAGCCGCTGCACCTCCCCCGTCTGCATCGGCTCGTCGAACCCGCCGAGCAGGTCGGCGCGGGTGCCTCGCCGGCTCGCGGCCCGGATGTTGTGGTCCTCGAGCTCGTCGACGAACGTGCGGCTGCCCTGGGCCGAGAGCGCACCGAGCACCCCGGTGAGGGCACCGGTCAGGGTGGGCGCGTCGGCGAGCGCGTCGGCCGGGTCGGGGCCCGGCTCGGGCGCGTGCGGGTAGACGAGCAGCATGACGCGGCGCACCGGGCCGTCGGCCGGCATCCGCTCGATCGCCTCGACGGCGGCCCGGGTGGGGGTGTTGGCCAGCACCCCGCCGTCGACGACGAAGCGCGACCGGTTGCGGGCGGGGAAGACGTCACCCCAGTCCTCGACGACGTCCTGCATGTCGGGGCGCAGGTCGGAGGTCTGCGGGGGTGTGCCCGGCACGGCATCGACGAGGGGTGACACCGGGACGAAGGCCGGCTCGAACGCCATCGGGAAGCTCGACGAGCCGCGCGCGGCGAGCGCCAGCTGCGCGGCGGTGTCCCGGATCCGCGCCAGGCCGAACGGGTCGTCGGCGTCGGCCACGTCGACCGGGTGCCTCCAGTGGAACCGGGCGCCGTGCACCGACTGGGGCAGGCGCTGCCCGAGGGCGTCGACGGTGACCTCCTGGTTGCCGTGCAGCACCGTGGTCATCATGGTCAGGTCGATCGGGGCCTCGCGGGCCGGCACCGTGTCGGTCGGTACGGCCAGGCCGGTCAGCGCCGCGTTGAGCTGCGGAAGGAAGTGCTCGTCGCCCTTGAGCAGCGAGCTCGGGGCCCCGCGGAACGGCTGGCGCAGCAGCGCCTCGATCCGGCCCTGCTCGACCCAGACGTCGCGCAGCGCGGCGATGTCGGCGCGGCGGTTGACCTGCGCGAGGGCGAGGGCGGCGCCGTTGACCCCACCCGCCGAGGTGCCGGAGATGACGTCGACGCGGGCGGAGCACCCGGTGAGGCGCAGCAGCGAGGCGTACGGCTCGTCGTTCCGGGCCGGGGCCTTGACCAGCCGGTCGAGCTCGAGGGCGACGCCACCCATCCACACCGCCAGGGAGACCCCGCCGTTCAGCACGACCCCGAAGCGCACCTCCTCGGGCGGCACCCCGCTCAGGTCGTGCCCCAGCAACCCACCACGGCCCGGTTGCATGCTCATGGCTCACTCCTCCCGGCGAGAGTGAGCCCATGGTTCACCCGAGCCGTGGTCGTCGACAACCATGAGGAGCGTCGAGGAGCACGCCAGATACGCGTCGGCACGGACGCGCCTCCCCCTCCGAGGTTCGACGCGTCCGTGCCGGCGGCGGTCCCACGGGTGCCGGCCGCGGCCCGGGAGCCCGCCCACCGGGACCCCGGGCCGCCGCCGCCCGCATGCACGGACCGCGAGGCGACGCCACCCTCACGAGGAGCGCGGGCGCCGCAGCACCAGAGTGCGCCGCCGCGGGCCGCGGCGCCACTGGGTTGCGAGTTCTCGCAACACCGGTGTCCGCATGCCGGATGCCGGCCGGCCCTGCGCTCGGGCTCTAGAAGCCGAGCCGGCCGAGCTGCTTGGGGTCGCGCTGCCAGTCCTTGGCCACCTTGACGTGCAGGTCGAGGTGCACCCGCTGGCCGAGGAGCTCCTCGATGCCGGCGCGCGCGTTCGTGCCGACCTCGCGCAGGCGCGACCCACCACGCCCGATGACGATCGCCTTCTGCGAGTCGCGCTCGACGAACACGTTGACCCGGACGTCGAGCAGCGGCTTGCCCTCGCTGCGGCCCTCGCGCGGGACGATCTCGTCGACGACCACGGCCAGGCTGTGCGGCAGCTCGTCGCGCACCCCCTCGAGCGCGGCCTCGCGGACGAGCTCGGCGATCATGACCAGCTCGGGCTCGTCGGTGAGCACGTCGTCGGGGTAGAGCGGCCCCGGCGAGGGCGGCAGGTGCTCGGCGAGCACCGACGCGACCTCCTCGACCTGGTCGCCGCGGGTGGCCGAGCACGGCACGATCGCCGCCCAGTCACCGAGCTGGTCGATGGCGATGAGGTGCTCCGCCATCCGCTGCCGGTCGACCTTGTCGGACTTGGTCGCCAGCGCGACCACCGGCGTGCTCTTGCCGCGCTTCAGCTCGGCGAGCTCGCGTGCGATGAACTGGTCACCGGGCCCGATCCGCTGGTCGGCGGGAAGGCAGAAGCCGATGACGTCGACCTCGAGCAGGGTCTCGCGGACCAGGTCGTTGAGCCGCTGGCCGAGCAGCGTGCGCGGCTTGTGCAACCCGGGGGTGTCGACGAGGATCAGCTGGCTCTTCGGCCCGGTGACGATGCCGCGGATGGTGTGCCGGGTCGTCTGCGGCTTGCTCGACGTGATGGCGACCTTGCTGCCCACCAACGCGTTGGTCAGCGTCGACTTCCCCGCGTTCGGCCGACCGATGAGGCACGCGAAGCCCGCGACATAGCCCTGTCCGTGCTCGCCGTGCTCGCTCATCCGGTTCGTTCCTCCATCTCCGGCACGCTGAGTGCCGGCTCGACCCGCTCGACGACCACGGTCGCGATCCGGTGTCGGCGACCCGACATCCGTTCGGCGGTCAGGCGCAACCCTGCCACCTCGCAGGTCGACCCGAGGATCGGGACCCGTCCGATGGTCTTGCCGATCAGCCCGCCGACCGTGTCGACCTCGTCCTCCTCGAGGGCGACGCCGAACAGCTCGGCGAGGTCGTCGACGTGCAGCGTGGCCGCGACCCGCATCCGCCCGTCGCCGAGGTCCTCGACCTCGGGCGCCTCGCGGTCGTACTCGTCGGTGATCTCGCCGACGATCTCCTCGAGGATGTCCTCGATGGTCACCAGCCCGGCGGTGCCGCCGTACTCGTCGACGACCACGGCGAAGTGGGTCTGGTCGCGCTGCATCTCGCGCAGCAGGTCGTCGACCGGCTTGCTCTCGGGCACGAACGGCATCGGCCGCATCAGCTCGCGGACCGGCACCGACCCGGCCTCCGGGTCGGCGTTGAGCCGGCGCACGACGTCCTTGAGGTAGAGCAGCCCCACGACGTCGTCGACGTCGTTGCCGAGCACCGGCATCCGGGAGAAGCCCGA
>DASSQL010000113.1:0-3084 GCA_035702525.1 Ornithinibacter sp.
CACTCGTTCATCAAGGGCGAGATGGCCCGCCACGACGCCGTGTTCGGCGGAGAGCACAGCGCGCACTACTACTTCCGCGACTTCTGGTTCGCCGACACCGGCATGCTCGCCGCCATGCACACCCTCGCCGCCCTCGGCGAGCAGGACGCCCCGCTCAGCACGGTCATGGCCGACCTCGCCCGCTACTCCGCGTCCGGCGAGATCAACTCCACGGTCACCGACGCGCCCGCCGCCACCGAGAAGGTCCGCGCCTGGGCGCAGCCGTACGGCGTCGACACCGACGAGCTCGACGGCCTCACCCTCACCCACGCCGGCGGCGACGGCGACCCGATGTGGTGGCTCAACCTGCGCGCCTCCAACACCGAGCCGCTGCTCCGGCTCAACGTCGAGGCCGCCGACCCCGCCACCATGGCGCGGGTGCGCGACGAGGTGCTCGCCGTCGTGCGCGCCTGACCCGAACCGCGTCCGACGGCATCCGACCGGATGCCGTGCGCTAACCACGCGGGGCAGCCCGCCCCGCTCGTCAGGTGGGGGTGGGCGGGTGCTGCCCCACGTCGTCGGCCCGGACCTGCGCCCGGCGCAGCGCGGCGCGCTCCAGCCCCAGCGCCTCGCCCGAACCCACGAGGTCACCCTTCGCGGCGAGCACCGCGGCGAGCACCTGGTAGCTGAACGCCACCGACAGCGGACGGTCGAGCGCACTGAACTCGTCGATGCCGCGACGCACCTCGGCCTCCGCCTCGTCGAGCCGCCCGAGCGCGAGCAGCGCCCTCCCGCGGGTGCGCCGGGCCCGGGCGGTGAGGAACGCGTCGCGCGACGCCACTGCCCGCTCGTGGGCCGTGCTCGCGTCGTCCAGCGCGTCGTCGGCACGCCCTGCCAACAGGCTGACCTCGGCGCGTGCGTCGAGTGCGTACGAGTAGAGGTGCACGTCGCCGATCTGCGCGAACAGCCGCAGCGCCTCGTCGATGAGCGGGCTCGCCGCAGCGAGGTCGCCCTGGCGCCGCCTCGCCCGCGACAGCTCGAGCGTCGCCAGCGCGTTGGCCACGGTCACCGGGCTGTCGGCGAGCAGCTCGCGCGCCAGGGTGAACTCCCGTGCCGCGTCGGCCAGCTCGTCGTAGTCGTTGTGCAGCGTCCCCCGGGCGACGGCGGCCCAGGCGGCGAGCGTGGCGTCCGGAACCAGTGCCAGCGACTCCTCGGCCCGGGCCACCGCGGCCTCGGCCTCGGCGCGCACCCCGAGCGACGTCGCTGCCTGTGCCACCACGAGCGCCGCGGCCGCCGCCGACCGGTGGGCGCCGAGCGAGACCAGGCGCGCCCGGGCCTCCTCCGCGAGCTCGCCGGCCACCCGCGACGCCGAGCGCTGGTCCTGCAGCAGCCACGCGCGGCAGAGCATCAGGGATGCCGTGCCGAGCCGGCTGTCGTCGTCGTCACCTCCCAGCGCGGTCGCCACCACCGCCTCGACGTCGAGCCACTGCTGCAGGTCCGACCAGGCGTCGTGGCCGAGCGCGCAGTCGGCCACCAGCCGCCACGACAGGTCGGGCCGCACGTCGGCCAGCAGTGAGGCACAGGCCAGCAGCAGCGGGGTGTCGGTGCGCAGCACGCGCACGCCCGGCGCCCGCCGCGGGCCCGCGCGCCCGGCATCCGGTCCGACGGCACCCGATCGCTCGGTACCGGAGCGCACGGCACCCGACCCGCCACCCCCAGCCGAACCAGAACCGGAACCCCCACCCGAACCAGCACCACCAGCAGCCGGCCGCGGCACCGCCGGGACGAAGCGGGTCGGCAGCCGCTCGAGCGCCGGCCCGTTGCGGGCCAGACCCCAGGAGGCAACCGCCACCAGCTCCGCGCCCAAGTCCGACCCGACCTCGACACCGGACCCCACCGGACGGTCCAGCCGCCCCCGCACGTACGCCCGCACCAGGTCGTGCAGCCGGTACTGCGGCTCGTGGTCGTCGCGCACGACCGGGTCGACCAGGCTCGCCTCCACCAGCACGTCGAGCGCGGCGTCCCCGGCTCGCCGGTCACCGAGCACCGCCCCGCACACCCAGCCGCTGAACGTGTCGACCGGCAGGTGCGCCACCGCCTCGACCACCCGTCGGGCCCCGGCCGGCAGCCCGTCGACCACCCGGTCGAGCCCGGCCCGCAGCACCCCCATGTCGGCCGGCACGTCACCGGCGAAGCCCAGCTCGTCGAGCCGGTCGGCCAGCTCCTCGAGCGACAGGTCCGGCCGCTGCAGCGCCCGGCCACCGACGATCCGCACCACGAGCGGCATCCCCGCCGCCAGCCGGGCCACCTCGCGCGCGCCGACCGGCTCGGCCGCGACCCGCTCCGCGCCGATGATCCCGGCGAGCAGGGCCATCGTGTCGGCCGCGCTCAACGAGCGCAACGGCACCGGGTGGGTCGCGCCCAGGCGGGGGAGCGGGAAGCGCGACGTCGTGAGTGCCATCGACCCCGCCGAGTTGGGCAGCAGGTCGGTCACGTCGTAGCCCGCGGTGGCCGGGCCGGTCGTCGCGAGGTTGTCGACCACCACGAGCACCCGCCGCCCGTCGAGCAGCGAACGGAAGAGCCCGACCCGCGACTCCCGCTCTGCCGGAACCGATTCCGGGGTGATGCCGAGCAGCCGCAGGAACGTCGCCAGCGCCGTGGCCACCCCGGCGTCCGAGGGGTCGTTCGCGGCGTCGTGGTAGAGCGCACCGTCGGGGAACCTCGCCCGCAGCGAGTGCCCGGCCTCCAGTGCCAGCGCCGACTTGCCCACCCCGGTCAGCCCGGTCACGGCCACCACGACGGTCCGGTGGGCCGACTCCTCGGCTGCCGCCACCACCGCGGTCAGCTCGGCGGTGCGGCCGACCATCGGGGTCGGTCTCCGCGGCAGCGTGCGCGGTACCGGGAGGGCGGATGCCGTGGGGCCGGCACCCGCTCCCGCCGCACCGTCGTCGTCGCCCAGCCCCTCACCGGCGAGCACGAGCTGCTGGGCCCGGCGCAGCTGTTCCGAGGGCTGCACCCCGAGCTCCTCGTCGAGGCGCACCCGGGCCGACCGGTACACCTGCAGGGCCCGCGACTGCTGGCCGGCCGCCGCGAGCGCGAGCATGA
>DASSQL010000114.1:0-3741 GCA_035702525.1 Ornithinibacter sp.
GCGCTGGCCGCCGCCCACGAGGCGCAGGCCGGCTGGGCCGCCACCCCGCCGCGCGAGCGCAGCGAGATCCTGCGACGCGCGTTCGAGGCCCTCGTGGCCCGCGCCGACGAGTTCGCCACCCTGATGAGCCTGGAGATGGGCAAGACCGTCGCCGAGGCCAGGGGCGAGGTCACCTACGGCGCGGAGTTCTTCCGCTGGTTCGCCGAGGAGGCCGTGCGCATCCACGGCCGCTACTCGGTGGCACCCAACGGCGCATCGCGGCTGCTCACCATGAAGCAGCCGGTCGGGCCGACCCTGATGATCACGCCGTGGAACTTCCCGCTGGCCATGGGCACCCGCAAGATCGGCCCCGCCGTCGCCGCCGGCTGCACGATGGTCGTCAAGCCGGCCCACGAGACCCCGCTGACCATGCTGCTGCTGGCACAGGTGATGCAGGAGTCCGGCCTGCCCGACGGCGTGCTCAACGTCGTCACCACCATGCACTCGGGCGCGGTGTGCGAGCCCGTCATCCGTGACGAGCGGCTGCGCAAGCTCACCTTCACCGGCTCGACCGCGGTGGGCAAGAAGCTCGTCGAGCAGTCGGCCGAGCAGCTGCTGCGCCTGTCGATGGAGCTCGGCGGCAACGCCCCGTTCCTCGTCTTCGAGGACGCCGACGTCGATGCCGCGGTCGACGGCGCGATGCTCGCGAAGATGCGCAACATCGGTGAGGCCTGCACCGCGGCCAACCGGTTCTTCGTGCACGAGTCGCTGGCGCAGGAGTTCTCGACCAGGCTGGCCGCCCGGATGGGCGCGCTCGTGGTCGGCAAGGGCACCAAGAAGGGCGTCGACGTCGGCCCGCTCATCACCGCCAAGGCCCGCGACGGCGTCGACGAGCTGGTCCAGGACGCCGTGGGCAAGGGCGCGACGGTGCTCACCGGCGGCGGCCCGGTGCCGGGTCGCGGCTACTTCTACCAGCCGACCGTGCTGACCGACGTGGCTGCCGACAGCCGCTGCCTGACCGAGGAGATCTTCGGCCCGGTCGCGCCCGTGTGCACCTTCACCGACGACGCGGACGCCGTGGCCAAGGCGAACGGCACCGAGTACGGCCTGGTGGGCTACATCTACACCAACGACCAGACCCGGGTGATCCGGGTGGCGGAGGCGATGGAGTTCGGGATGATCGGCGTCAACACCGGCATCGTGTCGAACCCCGCCGCCCCGTTCGGCGGGGTGAAGCAGTCCGGTTTCGGCCGCGAGGGCGGCTTCGAGGGCATCGACGAGTACCTCGAGACGAAGTACGTCGGCATCGCCTTGTGACGGTCGGCGTGCCACGGGTTCTCGTGAACCCGTGGCACGGTGCCCGCGCGAGTGGTGGGATGTACCCCATGAGTGCGAGCACTGAGCGCG
Source organism: Ornithinibacter sp. (assembly GCA_035702525.1). Taxonomy (GTDB): domain Bacteria; phylum Actinomycetota; class Actinomycetes; order Actinomycetales; family Dermatophilaceae; genus Fodinibacter. The sequence goes on from DASSQL010000114.1 coordinate 1,387, forward strand.
AAGCCGTCAGCAGGTCGCACCGCCCCGACCGGCGGCAGACGATCGAGGGCCTGCTCGAGCACACCGACCAGTCGCTCAAGCGCGGGGCCCGGCCAGGCGCGCAGGTGTGGCCCACGGGCTTCGACCTGCTCGACTCCACCCTCGACGGCGGCCTGCGCTCGGGTGAGCTCGTGCTGCTCGGTGGCAACGAGGGCTCGGGCAAGACCACCATCGCGGTGCAGATGGTGCGAAACGCGGTCGCCGCGGGCCGGCACGGCGTCATCTTCTCCTACGAGCACTCCGCACAGAGCCTGGTGCAGCGCCTCCTCGCCCTCGAGGCGGGGTCGGCCGCCGTCGCGGCCGGGCAGCACCCGGCCGCCGCCGCCGACGTGCACGCCGTGCGCTCGGTCTTCGAGGCCGAGGACCCCGACCGGCGCGGCCTGGCCGACGCGCTCTCGCGCATCCCCTACGGGTTCGACGCCCTCGACGCCGTGCAGCGCTACGCCCCCCGGCTGCAGGTGCACGAGTCGGGCAAGGACACCACGCCCGACGAGATCGCCCGGATCGTCGGTGCCGTGACCGACGAGGTCGGGGAGCCCCCGATCGTGCTCGTCGACTACCTCCAGAAGATGCCGCTCGACGGCTACGTCGGCGACGAGACCTCCCGCGTCACGATCGTCACCGAGACCATGAAGGACATGTCGCTCGAGCTCGAGTGCCCCATCGTCTGCATCTCGGCCGCCGACCGCGAGTCGCTCGGGTCCGGCCACCGGATGCGCACCCGCGACCTGCGCGGCTCCTCGGCCCTGGCGTACGAGGCCGACCTGGTGCTGATCCTGTCGAGCAAGGAGAACATCGTCTCGCGCGAGCACCTGGTGTACGACCTCGGCAGCCTCAAGCGGTTCCGCCGCTGGGCGGTCATCACGATCGAGAAGAACCGCAGCGGCCAGGGCCAGGTCGAGCTCGAGGTGCAGAAGGACTTCGAGCACGGACGGTTCTACCCCCAGGCCCAGGTCGTCACCGAGCGCCTCATCGAGGAGCGCGTCTTCACCACCTGAGCGTGGGCACCCGCGAGAATGGCCGGATGCCGTCCGCCTCCTCGCGCCGCCGCGTGCCCGCGTGGGTGGTGGTCGCCCTCGTCGTCGGCGCGGTGGTGCTGTGGGCCTTCGTGCGGAACGGGTCGGGCGAGGTCTTCGACCCGGCGGTCGTGCCGTCGCAGGCGGCGACCACGGCCGGGGCGAGCGGTACGGCCGGCCCCACCCCCAGTGGTGGCGCCACCCCGGACTCCGGGCTGCCGACGGTGGCCGAGAGTGCGCTGCCCGACGAGGCGGACACGACGCTGGCGCTCATCCGAGCCGGCGGGCCGTTCCCGTACGAGGAGGACGGCGGGGTCTTCGGCAACCGGGAGCGCATCCTGCCCCGGCAGCGCAGCGGCTACTACCGCGAGTACACCGTCGAGACCCCCGGCGAGGGTGACCGCGGTCCGCGGCGGATCATCGGTGGGGCCGGCGGCGACCTGTACTGGACCACCGACCACTACGCCTCGTTCCGCCAGGTCCAGGAGGGCCGATGATCCGCTGGCTCGGTCCGCACACCGACGTCGAGGGCCTCGTGGCCGACGCGCGCGAGGAGGGCCGCGAGGTGCACGTCGTGAACGCCGGCCCGACCAAGGAGGCCACCCTGGCCGCCTTCGCGCAGGCCCTGGACTTCCCGGCGTGGTTCGGCGGCAACCTCGACGCGCTGGCCGACTGCCTGGGCCACCTCGCCCGCACGGCGCCGGGGGAGTGGGAGCTCGTCGTCGACCACGCGGCCGAGCTGGCCCGCGACGACCCGTTCGCCTTCGCCGGGCTGAGCGGCCTCCTCGGCGAGGTGGCCTCGTCGCACCCCCGGTTCCACGTCACGGTCGTCGACCGCTGACAATGGGGCGGTGACCACACGCTCAGTCGCCGTCCTCGGCTCCACCGGCTCGATCGGCACCCAGGCCCTCGAGGTGGTGGCCGCGCACCCCGACCGGTTCACCATCGCGGCACTGTCCGCCGGGGGCAACATCGAGCTGCTCGCGCGCCAGGCGGTGCAGTTCGACGTGCCGCTCGTGGCGGCCGCGCACGGTGACGCCGACCGGGTGCGCGCGGCGCTCGCCGCGGCTGCAGCGGAGGCCGGGCGGCCGGCATCCGCGACCGAGGTGGTCGTCGGCCCGGATGCCGCGACGGTCGCCGCCGGGTGCGGCGCCGACGTCGTGCTCAACGGGATCACCGGCTCGATCGGGCTGCGCCCGACCCTCGCCGCGCTGGCGGCCGGGTCGGTGCTGGCGCTGGCCAACAAGGAGTCGCTGATCATCGGGGGCCCGCTGGTGAAGGCGGCCGCCGGGCCCGACCA
>DASSQL010000115.1:0-9261 GCA_035702525.1 Ornithinibacter sp.
CAGACCGACCTCGGCAAGATCTCGCGGATCGGCATGATCGCCACCGCCGGTGACCGCCGGGAGAGCGACATGTTCGAGCTCGGGTCGGTCGCCGCCGAGCACTTCGACGTCGTCGTGGTGCGCGAGGACGAGCGGCTGCGCGGCCGGGAGCGCGGGTTCACCGCCGAGGCGGTGGCCGAGGGCGCGCGGAGCCGGATCGGCGAGGCCGGGGTGCGCTGCCGGCAGGTCGAGATCGTGCTCGACGAGACCGAGGCGGTGCGGCACGTGATGGCCCGCGCCAACCCGGGCGACATCGTGGTGATGAGCGTCGACCAGCACGCGGCGGTGATGTCGGAGCTGGAGTCGATGACCAAGCAGGCCCAGCCGGGCACGCACACCCGCGACGGCGTCGGCGACCCGGACCTCGACCCCGAGACCATGCAGGAGGAGGCCCGGGAGGCCGGCGACACCGCAGCCCGCGACCTGGAGCCCGCGCCGCCCGCCGGCTGACTACCCTGCGACGATGGCGTCGACCGCAGCTCCGCGCACGCAGCCGTCACGGCTGCGAGCGGCTGCGGGGGCGTTCGCGACGAACTGGCGCAACCCGGAGCTGCGGCGCGCCCAGGCGGCGTTCTTCGGGGCCTGGACCGCCGAGTGGGCCGTCACCGTGGTGCTCGCGGTCTACGCCTACGGCCGCGGTGGCGCCACCGAGGTGGGGGTCGTGGCGCTCATCCGGGTGCTCCCCGCAGCGATCGTGGCCCCGCTCGCCACCCAGTACGCCGACCGGTGGCCGCGCGAGAAGGTGCTCGTCGCCGTCTCCGCCGTGCGGGCCGTCTCGATCGCCCTGGCCGGGTGGGCGGTGTTCGTGGACGGCCCTGCGCTGGGCGTCTACGCCCTGGTGACGGTGTCGTCGGCCGCGGCCGTGCTCTTCCGGCCGGTGCACTCCGCGCTCCTGCCGTCACTGTGTGACACGCCGCCCGAGCTCGCCGGGGCCAACGTGGTGCGCGGCGCGCTGGACTCGGCCGCGACGCTGGCCGGCCCGGCCATCAGCGCGGTGCTGCTCGCCACCGGCGGCCCGGCCCAGGTGCTCTGGGTGGCGGCGGTCGCGTCGGCGTGGGCAGGCTGGCTGATGGCCCGGGTGCACCCGGAGCCGACCCCGCTCGACGGCGGCGAGCCCGACACCGAGGGCCCGATCGGCCGCGCCCTGGGCGGGGTGCGCGCGGTGCACGCCGACCGCGACCTGCGGCTGCTCATCGGGCTGATCGGCGCCCAGACCTTCATGCGCGGCGCCATCACGGTCTTCACGGTGGTCGTGTCGGTCGAGCTCGTCGGGCTCGGCGACCCCGGCGTGGGCGTGCTCAACGCCGCCCTCGGCGCCGGTGCGGTGCTCGCGTCGGCCGCCGCGGCGCTGCTCGTGGGAACCCGGCGCCTCGGTGCCTGGTTCGGGCTCGGAGCCGCCCTGTGGGGTGCGCCGCTCGTGGTCATCGGCCTGTTCCCGTCGGCGGCGTCGGCGATGGTCATGCTCGCCGTGGTGGGCGCCGGCAACGCCCTCATCGACGTCGGAGGCTTCACCCTGATCGCGCGCATCTCCCCCGCCAACGTGCTCGCCCGGGTCTTCGGCGTGCTCGAGAGCGTCGTCGCCCTCTGCGTCGGCCTCGGTGCGCTGCTCACGCCGCTCGTCATGGACGCGCTCGACCTGCGCACGAGCCTGGTCGTGCTGGGCGCGCTCCTGCCCGTGGGTGTCGCGCTCAGCTGGCGACGGCTGCGGGCAATGGACGCCGTCATCGTCGGGCGCGACGACGAGCTCGTCCTGCTGCGCGGGGTCCCGCTGCTCGACGCGCTGCCGCTGCCCGCCCTGGAGACGGTGGCGCGCCAGCTCGACCACGTGGTCGTGCCGGCCGGCGAGACGGTCTTCCGTCAGGGAGATGCCGGGGACCGCTTCTACGTCGTGGTCGCCGGCACGGCGGAGGTCATCGGCGACGGTCACCCGATCACCGACCTCGGCCCGGGCGACTCCTTCGGCGAGATCGCGCTGCTCCGCCGGGTTCCGCGCACGGCCACCGTGCGGGCCGTCGACGAGCTGCGCCTGGAGTCGCTGCGCGGCGACAGCTTCCTGGCGCTGATGACGGGCTCACCGCGCGGCCGCGCCGCGACCACGGCCCGGGTGGACGAGATGCTCGACCGGTTCGCCCCGCGGCCGGGGACGGAACCCCCGCCGACGTGACCGGGCCGCGCCCGGCGCAGCCGTTCAGCCGCGCAGCCGCGCGGCGTAAGAGGTGAGCGCTCGGCGGTAGCGCACGACGTCGGGGTCGGTGCTGGTCGACGCGACCGCGGCCAGCAGCTCGGACAGCGCGCGGGTCGACCCACCCGCGTCGTGGTGCACGAGGGCACGGAAGGCGGCGACCCCGAGGGACTCCGGATGCCGTGCGGCCACGTCGTCGATGACCGACACCGCCTCGTCGAGCCGGCCGAGGTTGCGCAGGCTCGACGCGAGCTGCACCTGCGCCCGGTGCCGGTGCGGCTCGCGCAGCCCGGCAGCGAGCGCCTCCTCGTACAGCGGCACGGCTGCCTCCTCGTCACCGGCGCTGTCGAAGGTTCCGGCGTACTCGTAGGCGATCCGCGCGTCCCCGGGATGGGCGGCGTACAGCGCGGCGGCGGCCTCGGTGCGCTCCACGGCATCCAGCTGCTCCCACAGCGCGGCGATCTCGTCCTCGCAGTCGTGCTCGCCGCGGGCCCGCACGACCTTGCGGCGGATGGCGTCGGGGTCGTCGGAGGTCGCCCCGCGCTCGTGCAGCCAGGCGACGATCTCGGCGCGCTCGGCGTGGCACATCACGGCCACCACGTCACCGTCGTCGGCGGCCTCGACCAGGGCCTGCAGGCCGGACAGTTCCGTGGGGTACGAGGCGATGTCGCCGACGCCCGCGTGCGCCAGGCCGACGCGCAGCTGGGCCTCGAGGTCCTCCGGGGTGCGCCCGCGCAGGTAGTGCGACTTGTGCGCGGCCACGACGTGGTCGGCCCGCAGCCCCGCGATCTCGCCGAGCGCCTGGAGGATCTCGTCGGTGCGGTCGCCGGCCGTGCCCAGCGCGAGGTGCACCCGGCCGCCCGGGGCCACCAGCCCGCGGGCGACGTCGAGCAGCGCCTCGAGCCCGGCCTCGTTGTGGGCGAGGTCGACGACGACGGTGACGTCGCCGCCCTCGACCGGCACGGTGTAGGTGTTCATCCGGCCGGGGTTGAGCACGTCGTCGGGGCGGAAGGTGCGCAGCCCCTCGACCACGGCTTCCCGGTCGATGCCGAGCCCGAGCGCGGCAGCCGCCCCCGCGAGGGCGTTGAGCACGTTGTGGTGCGACAGGCCGGACAACGCCATCGGGAGGTCGACCACCCGCACCAGCCGGTCGGGCGCCGCGTCGGGGCTGAGCACGGTGAGGTAGCCGTCGAGCACGGTCATCGCCCGGCCGCCCACGCCGAGCGACTCGCGCACGGCCGGCGCCCCCGCCTCGGCGGTGAACACCCACGGACGAGCCCGGATGCCGGCCCGCATCGCCCAGACCCGCGGGTCCTCGCCGTTGAGCACGACCCAGCCGCGCGGCCTGGTCACCCGGGTGATGATGGCCTTGACCTCGGCGAGCTGGTCGACGGTGTCGATGCCCTGCATGCCGAGGTGGTCGGCCGAGACGTTGGTGACCACGGAGACGTCGTTGTGGGTGACGCCCATGCCGCGCAGCAGCATGCCGCCGCGCGCGGTCTCGAGGATGCCGATCTGCACGCCGGGCGCCTCGAGCACGGCGCGCGCCCCGGCCGGGCCGGAGTAGTCACCGGGCTCGATGACCTCACCCTGGACGACGACGCCGTCGGTCGAGCTCCACCCGGTGCGGAACCCCGCCGTCATGCTGATGTGGGCCAGCAGCCGGGTCGTCGTGGTCTTGCCGTTCGTGCCGGTCACCGAGGCGACCGGGATGCGCGGGGTGATCAGCCGGGGGCCGTCGCCGAGTGGGGAGGCGGCGGCCACGCCCGTGGCGCGGTCGGCCACGGCATCGGCGAAGGGTCGCCCGGCGAGCAGGTCGGCGAGCACCAGCCCGATCGCCTCACCCAGCGTCTCGGCGCGCGCCCGGTGCCGCCAGACGAAGGCGCACACGACGACGTCGGTCTCGTTGGCCGCCCGGGTGCGCACGCCGAGCCGCCGGGTGCCCACCTCGGCGGCCAGCGCGCGGGCCACCCGCTCGACGAGGCGCAGCAGCACCTGCTGGCGCTGCTCGGACCCCGGTGCGCCGGGCTGGCCGCGGCGCAGCCCGCTCGCCGCCTTGATCGCCCGCAGCGCGTCGTCCGGGGCGTCGAGGTAGCCGGGCAGCGCCAGGGTCACCTTGACGGCCGGGCGCGGGAAGTACAGGTTCGGCCCCTCGAGGACGCGCACCTCGCGGGTGGTGACGCCGGGTGGGGTCTGCGTCGGGGCGGTGCCCGCGGGCTCGCTGCTCACCCGGGGAGCCTAGTGGGCGCCGGCGGTGCTGCCCGCGCTCAGACCCCCATCGCGTGGAAGCCGCCGTCGACGTGCACCATCTCGCCGGTCGTGGCGGGGAACCAGTCCGAGAGCAGGGCCACGCAGGCCTTCGCGGCCGGCTCGGCGTCGTTGACGTCCCAGCCCAGCGGGGACCGGCTGCCCCACTCCTCCTCGAACCGCTCGAAGCCGGGGATCGACTTCGCCGCGGTCGTGCGGATCGGCCCGGCGGCGACGATGTTGGAGCGGATGCCCTTGGGGCCGAGGTCGCGCGCGAGGTAGCGGTTGGTCGACTCGAACGCGGCCTTCGCCACGCCCATCCAGTCGTAGACCGGCCACGCGAACCGGGCGTCGAAGGTGAGTCCCACGACGCTGCCGCCCGGGCCCATCAGGGGCAGGGCGGCCTTGGTCAGCGAGGCCAGCGAGTACGCCGAGACGTGCACGGCGGTCGCGACGTCGTCCCAGCCGGCCTCCATGAAGTTGAACGCCCCCTGCGGGGCGAAGCCGATGGAGTGCACGACCCCGTCGAGGTGCGGCACGTGCTCCTGGACCCGGCCGGCCAGCGCGGCGAGGTCGTCGTCGTTGGTGACGTCGAGCTCGACCACCGGCGGGGTCTGCGGCAGCCGCCGCGCGATGGCGGTGGTGATCTTCATGGTGCGCCCGAACGAGGTCAGCACCACCTCGGCGCCCTGCTCCTGGGCGAACCGTGCGACGTGGAAGGCGATCGAGGAGTCCATGAGGACGCCGGTGACGAGCAGCTTCTTGCCCTCGAGCAACATGTGGCGGACCTTTCGCGTGGGGGGACGTGCGGTCGTGTCGTGCGGTGCTGCCGGTCGTGCGGTGGCGCCGGTCAGTGGCCCATGCCGAGGCCGCCGTCGACCGGGATGACGGCGCCGGAGATGTAGGACGCGTCGTCGGAGGCGACGAAGCGGACCACGGCGGCCACCTCGGCCGGGGTGGCGAACCGCCCCGCGGGGATGGCCGCCTTGTACGACTTCTGGGTGTCCTCGGGCAGGGCTGCGGTCATGTCGGTCTCGATGAAGCCGGGGGCCACGACGTTGGCGGTGATGCCGCGGCCGCCGAGCTCTCGGGTGATGGACCGGGCCAGGCCGACCAGGCCCGCCTTGCTCGCCGCGTAGTTGGCCTGACCGGGGCCGCCGTAGAGGCCGACCACGCTCGAGATGAGCACGATCCGCCCGCGGCGCAGCCGGATCATCCCCTTGCTCGCGCGCCGGGCGCAGCGGAAGGCGCCGGCCAGGTTGGTGTCGATGACGGTGTCCCAGTCGTCGTCGCTCATCCGCATCAGCAGGCCGTCCTTGGTGACGCCGGCGTTCGCGACGAGCACCTCGATCGGGCCGCCGAGCTTCTCCTCGGCCTCGGTGAAGGCGGCGTCGACGGATGCCGTGTCGGTGACGTCGCAGCGGACGCCCACCAGGCCCTCGGGCGCGTCGCCGGACCGGTGGGTGACCGCGACGCGGTCGCCCGCCTCGGCAAAGGCCCGCGCGATGGCCAGGCCGATGCCGCGGTTGCCGCCGGTGACGAGGACGGTGCGTGGCTCGCTCATGCCGTCGAACCTAGTGGACTACCGCTGGGTAGCCGGAGCCGCGCGACATACAGTGGACGGGTGTCAACGACCCGTCACCACCACGACGTCCAGTCGGTGACGAGCGCGCCCGAGGCGCGCACCGAGGACCAGGCCCGACGGCTCAAGCGGTACCTCATCACGATGGCCATCCGCACGGCCTGCTTCATCCTGCTCGTGGTCATCGACGCCTGGTACCGCTGGATCTTCGCGGCCGGTGCGGTGTTCCTGCCGTTCATCGCCGTGGTCGCGGCCAACGCCGTGATGCCGCGGGTCACCGGCCGGGTGCGCCCGGTGCTGCCGGTGGTCGACGAGACCCCGCAGCTGACCCGGGCGCCGTACGAGCCCTACGACCCCGAGGCGACCGGCGACTCAGCCACCGATCGCTGACATCGGGCGGTCCGGCTGCTCGAAGCCGGCCTTCTCGATGCCGTGGCCGGACTTCTTCGCCCACATCTCCGCGATCACCAGGTCGGCGAGCTCCTCGTCGGTGGCCCCGGCCCGGATCGGCCCGCGCAGGTCGACCTCACGGCGGGCGAACAGGCAGTTGCGCAGCTGGCCGTCGGCGGTGAGCCGCACCCGGTCGCAGCTGCCGCAGAACGGTGCCGAGACGCTGGCGATGACGCCGACCGTCTCGGGGCCACCGTCGACGAGGAACAGCTCGGCGGGGGCGCTGCCCCGCTCGCCCACCGGGGTCAGCGTGAAGCGCTCCCCCAGCCGCTCGAGGATCTCGCTCTGCGACACCATCAGGGTGCGGTCCCAGGCGTGCTGCGCGTCGAGCGGCATCTGCTCGATGAACCGCAGCTCGTAGCCGCGGTCGAGGCACCACTGGAGCAGGTCGGGCACGTCGGTGTCGTTGACGCCGCGCATGGCGACGGCGTTGACCTTGACCGGGGTCAGCCCGGCATCCGCGGCGGCCTTGAGGCCGGCCACCACGTCGTTGAACCGGTCGCGGCGGGTGAGCTTGCCGAAGTGCTCCGGGTCGATCGTGTCGAGGCTGACGTTGACCCGGTCCAGGCCGGCGGCGGCGAGCGGTGCGGCCATCCGGTCGAGGCCGATCCCGTTGGTCGTCATCGCGATGCGCGGTCGCGGCTCGAGGGCGGCGATGCGGCCGACGACGTCGACCAGGCTGCGCCGCAGCAGGGGCTCTCCGCCGGTGAGCCGGACCTGGGTGACCCCCAGGCCGACCATCACGGTGACCAGCCGAACGAGCTCGTCGTCGGTGAGCATCTCGGGTTTGGGCAGCCAGTCGAGGCCCTCGGCCGGCATGCAGTAGCTGCACCGGAGGTTGCAGCGGTCGGTGACCGAGACGCGCAGGTCACGACCAGCGCGGCCGAAGCGGTCGAGGAGGCGCGGGGCTGGGAGGTCGGTCATAGGCGTCCAATGTACGTCGCGTACCGTGGCCACGTGCTCAGGCGGCTCGTGACACCTCGCTGGCTGGGCGCCCTCCTCCTGGCTGCGGTGCTGGCCTGGACCTGCTACCACCTCGGCTGGTGGCAGTACCACCGCTACGAGGCGAAGCAGCAGCGCAACGAGCGGCTCGACACCCACTACCGCGCCACCCCGGTGCCGGTGTCGTCGGTGCTGACCAGTGCGGGCCTCGACCCGGACGACGAGTGGACCCGGGTGACCGTCACGGGCCAGTACGTCGGCGGGCCGGTCTACGTGCGGAACCGACCCCTCGAGAGCGAGCCCGGCTACGAGGTGCTATGGGCCTTCCGGCCGGCCTCCGGCGGCCCGGACCTGGTGGTCGACCGCGGGTGGGTGGCCGAGTCACAGCAGGGCGCCAGCGTGCTGCCGTCGGTGCCGCCGGCGCCGACGGGTGACGTGGAGGTGGTCGGCTGGGTGCGCCCGGGCCAGGCGTCACGGGACCGCCGGCTGCCGACCGGGCAGATCGCCAGCCTCAACCTGCGCGACGCGGGCGCGGCCCTGGGGTCGGGCCGGGTGCTGCCCGGCTACCTCCAGCTGCAGTCCGAGGCCCTGCCCGACGGTACGTCGCCGCCGCGTCCGCGGCCCCTGGGCGACCCCGACCGGGACCTCGGCCCGCACCAGGCGTACGCGTACCAGTGGTGGCTGCTCATGGTCGTCGGGTTCGTGCTGATCCCCTTCGGCATCCGCCGTGAGCTGCGCCTCGAGGACCCCGAGGCGTACCCGACGAAGCCGAAGAAGACCCGGATCTGGGACGAGGAGGACGAGTAGGCCCTCAGATCCAGCCCAGCTCGCTGAACTGGGGGAACAACGACCCGTCGACGAGGAACCAGTAGGCGCCCCAGCCGACGAGCAGCGCGACGCCCACCCCGCCGACGGCGAGCAGCAGCCGCGACACGGGGTCCGGTCGCAGTCGGAGCCCCACGACGACGAGCGTCGTGAGCACGACCAGGCCGAGTGCCGGCTGGCCGCCCTCGATGTAGTTGTTGGTGAGCGTGACCGCCACCAGCGCGGCGACCACGACGTCCACCGGACCGACCCGGAAACGGATGCCGCGCAGGGCCCAGGCGATCGCCAGCAGCACGACGAAGAGCCCCGAGAACCAGACGAGGTGGCTGACGACCTCGTCCCACAGGTGCACCACGGGGGCGCCGGCGACCATGGGGTCGGCCACGTTGCTGACCGAGTTCGCCGCGAGGTGCAGCCCCTTGCCGAGCGCGAAGGTCACCCCGCCGAACCCGAACAGGCCCCACTGCGACGGGGTCGCGCCGGCGCGGAACAGGACGACGGCCGCGGTGCCCAGCACGGCGTACGGCGTCAGCAGGTCGACCCAGTCGGCCACCCGCGTCTGGCCGACCTCACCGAGCGGCCGGAACACCGTGCCGGCCTGCATGCCGATGATGACGGCGAGGGCGAACCAGCCGAGCCATGGGCGGACCCGAGGGGCCCGAGCCAGCTCGGGGGTGGACGTGGTGGGTGCGGTGACGGCCATGGCCGACCTCCTCCGGAGCTGGGTGCCGCCGGTGCGTCCGGCGGCCTCCCCCGACGGTAGGGAGCACCGCCGTACCGGCGCCTCCGCACCCGTACTCAGCTTCGGGTATGGGCCCTCGGACGGCACCGCTCAGTCGCGGGCGATCTCGAACACCCGGGCGTCGCCGGGCTGGTCGGGGTCGTCGACGATCTCGCGGCCCTCGAGCCAGGCCGAGACCACGTTGGCGAGCTCGCCGGGGTGGCTGAAGTTGATCGCGTGCGCGGCGCCGTGGATGACGACGACGGTCACGTG
>DASSQL010000116.1:0-6684 GCA_035702525.1 Ornithinibacter sp.
GTGCCGGTAGGCCGCTGGTCAGCGCGCCGCGGGGTCCGCCGACGGCAGGGCGGCCTGGGCGGCGACGACCGCGATGCCGGCGATGCCGACGAACCCGCCCCACCACGGGTAGCCCCCCTGGAGCAGCCCGTACGCGGTGAAGAGGCACAGCAGCCCCGACACCACCAGGCGCGGCCTGGTGGCCAGCCGCCGCTCGGCCCGGGGTGCCATGAACAACCCCCAGAACGCGAGGATGCCGGCCGTCGCCACCGCCGCCGTGAGCCAGCCCGCGAGGCCGCCGCCGCCCGCCTGGTAGAAGATCAGCGCGACCCCGCCGAACAACGCGAGCTCGACCGCGAACGCGACCACGGCGAGCGCGAACAGGCTCGGTGTCGACATCAGGTCGGGACCGTGGCCGGGCGTGGGCGCGCTCCGCTGCGGCGCGTCGTCGCTCACGGCTTGGTCACGAGGTCGCGGGTCACCTCACCGGCGGCGGCCGTGCGGTGCCCGGCGTACCGCTCGGGGGCGGGGGCGCGACCGGGCTGGCGGGCGGCGATCGAGGCGCCACTGAGCCGCTCCTGGGCGATCTTCTCCTGGAGCCGGATGATGCCCTGCAGCAGGGCCTCCGGCCGGGGCGGGCAACCGGGCACGTACACGTCGACCGGGATCAGCTGGTCGACGCCCTTGGTGACGGAGTACGAGTCCCAGTACGGCCCACCGGAGTTGGAGCAGGCGCCGAACGAGATGACGTACTTCGGCTCGGGCATCTGGTCGTAGAGCCGCCGGATGGCCGGGGCCATCTTGTCGGTGACCGTGCCCGAGACGACCATCAGGTCGGCCTGGCGCGGGCCGGGGGCGAAGGGGATGACGCCCAGCCGCATGAAGTCGTGCCGGCCCATCGAGGTCGCGATGAACTCGATGGCGCAGCAGGCGAGCCCGAAGTTGAAGACCCACAGCGAGTAGCGGCGGCCCCAGTTGAGCACGACCCGGATCGGCTTCGGGGCGTGCTCGGCGACGGGCCCCACCCGGGGCATCGGCAGGTCGACGCTCACGAGTGGCACCCTAGCCCCATGAGCCGGGTGCGGGCGGGGTGGCAGGGCCCGTCCTGGCGGATCGGGCTGGGCGCCACGGAGGCGCCGGTCGGCGACGACGCCCTGCTGCCTCAGGAGGGTGCGCTGGTCGACGGCGCCTCACCGCAGCGGCGGACCGAGGTCGCCGCCGGACGGCACTGCGCCCGCGTCGCCCTCTCGGCTCTCGACCGCGACCTCGGGCGGATGCCGGTGCTCGCCGATGCCCGAGGCGCACCGCTGTGGCCGGCGGGCACGGTCGGCAGCATCACCCACTGCGCCGGCTGGACCGGCGCCGTCGCGGCCCGGTCGCGCGGCTCACGGTTCGGGCGCGGCATCCGCTCCCTCGGGCTGGATGCCGAGCCGGTCGCCCCGCTCCCGGCCGGGGTGCTCGACGTCGTCGCCTCGGCGGCCGAGCGGGTGGAGCTCGAGCGCCTGGGACGTGAGCGGCCCGGCATCCCGTGGGACACGGTGCTGTTCAGCGCCAAGGAGGCGACCTACAAGGCCTGGTACCCGCTGGCCGGCACCGTGGTCGGGCACGACGCCGTGCGGGTCAGCTTGTCGCCGGCGGGCTCGTTCACGGCCGTCGCGGCCGCGGACGACGCGAGCGGGCGGGAGGTGGTGCACCGCGTGCGCGGGCGCTGGGTGCTCGGGCCGCGAGTGCTCGTGGTGCTGGGGGTCGTCGCCTGACCGCGAACGTGGGTGAAGACCGTCGGGTGGGCGCGGCTTTTCACCCACGTTCGCGGTCAGGCAGACGCGGGGGCGGGGACCAGCGGGGGCAGGGCGCGCTCGCGCAGCCACGGGCCGAGCAGGGCCACGGGGTCGACCGCCGTCTCGTCGCGCACCAGCTCCTCGAAGTCGGCCGTGGTGACGACGCCGTAGCGGTGGACGTCGACCCAGGCCCGCAGCACGGCGAAGAAGAGGCCGTCGCCCACGGCGCGGCGCAGGGTGTGCAGGGTGAGGGCCCCGCGCTTGTAGACCCGGTCGTCGAAGGTGCGGTGGGGCCCGGGGTCGGTGAGCACGAGGTCCTGGGGCAGCCGCGCGAGGAGGGCGTGGTGGCGCTCCGCCTCCTCCTGGGCCGTCGTGCGGCCGATCGTCTCCGACCACAGCCACTCGGCGTAGCAGGCGAAGCCCTCGTGGAGCCAGATGTCGCGCAGCGAGGCGGCGGTGACGGTGTTGCCGAACCACTGGTGCGCGAGCTCGTGGGCGATGAGCCGCTGGTTGTCCCAGACGAGACCGAGGTGGTTGGTGCCGAAGGCAGACAGGGTCTGCGACTCCAGCGGGATCTCGAGGGGGTCGTCGGTGACGACCACCGTGTACGTCTCGAACGGGTAGGGACCGAACAGGGCGGAGAAGGTCTCGAGCATCCGGGGCTGGTCGGCGAACGCGAGCCGCACCGACGGCATCCGGGCGGGTGGTGCGGCGAGCGCGGTGGGCGTGGCGCCACCGGGCTGGTGCTCGACGGAGTAGCGCCCGATCTGCAGCGTGGCCAGGTAGGTCGACATCGGCTCGGACTGCTCGTGCACCCACTCGACGCGGCGCCCGACCCGGCGCTCGGCCGTGAGCGTGCCGTTGGAGACGACCCGGTAGCCGGGGTCGGTGCGCACCGTCACCGAGTAGGTGGCCTTGTCGGCCATCCGGTCGTTGCACGGGAACCAGGTGGGGGCACCGTGCGGCTGGGCGGCCACGAGCACGCCGTCGGTGAGCTCCTCCCAGCCGGTCGGGCCGTCGGGGCCGGGCATCGGGCGCGGCTGGCCGCGGTAGGAGACCGCCACGGTGAGCTCGGCGTCGGTGGCCACCGGCGTGCGCAGCCGGATCCGGAGCCGGGAGGAGCGGTGGGTCCAGCGGGCCACCGCCGCGCCGGTCACCCGCAGCGAGGTGACCTGGAGGGCATGCAGGTCGAGCACGATCTCGGAGAGCGGCTCCAGGGCGGTCAACCGCACCCTGGCCTTGGCGTCGAGGTGGTTGTCGGCGACCTTGTACTGCAGGTCGAGGTCGTAGTGCTCGACGTGGAACCGGACGTCGCCGTGTCCGGGCAGGTAGGGGTCGGCGCCGTTCACTCGTCCTCCGTCCACGGTCCGACAGGGTTGCCGATCCACCTGGTCTTGTCCGGCACCGCCTCGCCGCGCATGACGAGGGACACCGGGCCCACGGTCGCGTGCCTTCCGATCCGTGCGGCCGGCAGGATCACCGAGTTGGGTCCCAGTGTTCCGCCGTCGGAGATGGTGACACGGTCCATCGACAGGATGCGGTCGTGGAACAGGTGGGTTTGCACGACGCAGCCCCGGCCGACCGTGGCGCCGGCGCGCAGGTCGATCAGGTCGGCCTCCGGGAGCCAGTACGTCTCGCACCAGACACCGCGGCCCATGCGTGAGCCCATCGCCCGCAGCCACAGGTTGAGCACCGACGTGCCGGTGGCCGCGCGGGCGAACCACGGCGCCGCGACGACCTCGACGAAGGTGTCGGCGAGCTCGTTGCGCCAGACGAACGAGCTCCACAGCGGGTGCTCGGAGGGGCGCATCCGGCCGACCAGCAGCCACTTCGCGACCACCGTGGCGCCGGCCGCCACCAGCCCGGCGAGCAGCAGCACCGGCCCACCGAGCAGCACGGCCCACCACGGGCCGCGGTCGAGCAGGGCCGTCAGGGCGGCCACGACGAGCACGACGAGCAGCACGTGCAGCCACACCGGCACGATCCGGCAGACCTCGACCAGGGCCCGGCCGACGCGCAGCCGGCGGGGCGGCGCGTACGTGCGCGCGGTGTCGCCGCCGTCGCGGTCGCGGCGCAGCGGGCGGGGTGGGCTGCCCAGCCAGGAGGTGCCGGCCTTGGCCGTTCCACGCTGGGGGGCGGCGGAGAGCACCGCGACCAGGGCCTTCTTGGGGACGCGCCGGCCGGGGGCGGCCATCCCGGAGTTGCCGACGAACGCGCCCTTGCCGACCCGCACGTGCTCGACCCGCAGCCAGCCCCCGCCGAGCTCGTAGCCGCCGACCAGGGTGTCGTCGGCGAGGAACGCCCCGGCACCGACCCGCACGAACGGCGGGATCATCAGCACCGTCGAGGCCTCGACGTCCGAGCCGATGTCGGCGCCCAGGGCGCGCAGCCAGGCCGGGGTGAGCCCCGAGGAGTAGAGCGGGAACAGCCAGGTGCGCGCCTCGTCGAGCACCCGCAGGATCGACCAGGCCTGCCACGCCTGGCGCCCGTGCACGGGGTGGTGACCGACCTCGAGGCCCAGCGCGAGCAGTCGCACGGCGACCAGCACCAGCAGGGCGAGCGCGACGACCGCGACCACGGTCGCGAGCGGGAGCCAGAGCACCGCCGTGCGCACGGCATCCGGGATGCCGTCCGCTCGCCGCAGCGCTGGAGCCGCCACGGCCAGCCCGGCGAGGACGGCCAGGATCGGGAGCAGCGACAGGACGACTGCCGAGGCCGCGTAGGCGGCCAGCCAGACCGGCTTGTTCGCCGGGCGCTCGTCGCCCCAGGGGCCGCGGGCCCGGCCGGAGAACAGGGCGGGCGCGCCCGACCACGCCTCACCGTCGGGAACCGGGCCGAACACCGCGGAGCCGGCGGCGACCTCGGCGCGGTCGCCGACGTCGGCACCGGGGAGCAGCGTGCTGCGGGCCCCGACCCGGGCGTCGGCACCGACCCGCACGGCGCCGATGTGCAGGTGGCCGCCGTCGAGCCAGTGCCCGGCGAGGTCGACCTCGGGCTCGATCGAGCAGCCGCTGCCCAGGGTGAGCAGGCCGGTGACCGGGGGGACGCTGTGCAGGTCGACGTGCCGGCCGATCCGGCAGCCGAGCAGCCGCGCGTAGACCTTGACCAGCGGGGCCGACGACAGGTTGGTGGCGCCGAGCTCGTCGACGAGGCGCTCGGCGAGCCAGAGCCGCAGGTGCACCGCGCCACCGCGGGGGTGGGTGCCGGGGCGGACGCCCGCCAGCACGGCGCGGGCCGCGGCGGCGCCCAGGGTGATCCGGCCGAGCGGGTTGACCAGCAGCAGCCAGCCGAGCAGAACCCAGCCCCAGCCGACGTCGGGCAGCCAGTCGAGGCCGAAGACGCCGCGGCCCACCAGGGCTCCCAGTCCCACCCAGGTGAGCCAGCGCAGGGCGCCGATCGAGCGGAAGCCGAGCGAGGCGAGCACCTGGGCGGCCTGGGTGGCGACCGGCACCGGGAGGACGGCGGCGTTCTGCCGACCGGTGGGGGTCGCCATGTCGTCGAGTGCCGCGGCCAGCTCGGCGAGGCCGGGGTGGTCGTAGACGTCGGCGACGGTGACCTCGGGGAACCGCTCGCGCAGCCGGCTCACGAGCTGGGCGGCGGTGAGGCTGCCACCGCCGAGGTCGAAGAAGTCGTCGTCCGGGCCGGAGGGGGCGCCACCGAGGATGGCGGTCCAGTGGCCCGCGACCCACGCCGCCGTGCCCTCGACGCCCGGTGTCTCGTCCGAGGCCGCGGAGCCGGGTCGCGCCGGTGGCGGCCAGGGCAGGGCGTCGCGGTCGATCTTCCCCGAGGTGCGGGTCGGGAGCGTGTCGACGACGGCCAGCCGCGGCACGAGCGCGGCCGGCATCGAGCTGCGCAGCCGCTCGACGGCGGCCTTGGCGTCGAAGCCCGGCTCGGTCGTGACGTAGCCGACGAGCAGGCTGTTGCCGGCCTCGCTGCGGCGGACCGCGGCCGCCGCCCCGCTCACCCCCGGCAGCGAGAGCAGCGCGCTGTCGACCTCGCCGAGCTCGATCCGCCGGCCCCCGACCTTGACCTGGTCGTCGGCGCGCCCGTTGAAGACCAGCCCCTCACCGTCGAACCGCACGATGTCGCCGCTGCGGTAGGCACGGTCCCAGCCCAGGGTGGGCATGGGGGCGTAGACGACGGCATCCTTGTCCGGGTCGAGGTAGCGGGCCAGGCCGACGCCGCCGATGATCAGCTCGCCGGGCTCGCCGTCGGGGACCCGGTGGCCGGAGGCGTCGACGACGGCGAGGTCCCAGCCGTCGAGGGGCAGCCCGATGCGCACCGGCGGCTCGCCGGTGAGCCGCGCCCCGCAGGCGACGACGGTGGCCTCGGTGGGGCCGTAGGTGTTCCAGACCTCGCGGTGCGCCGTGGCGTGGCGGGCGCCGATCTCGGGCGGGCACGCCTCGCCGCCGAGGACGAGGAGCCGCACGTCGTCGAGGGCCGCGGCCGGCCAGAGGGCGACGAGGGTGGGCACGGTCGACACGATGGTGATGTCGTTGGCGCGCAGCCACGGGCCGAGGTCCATGCCCGACTTGACCAGCGAGCGCGGTGCCGGCACGAGGCAGGCGCCGTACCGCCAGGCGAGCCACATCTCCTCGCAGCTGGCGTCGAAGGCGACGCTCAGGCCGGCCATGACACGGTCCCCAGGCTTGATCGGCCTGTCCTGCAGGAACATCCGCGCCTCGGCGTCGACGAAGGCGGCCGCGCTGCGGTGGCTGACGGCCACGCCCTTCGGGGTGCCGGTGGAGCCCGAGGTGAAGATCACCCAGGCGTCGTCGGTGAGGTCGGGGTCCTCCTCGGGTGCCTGCTCCGCGGCGTCCTCGGTCGAGAGGATGACGAGGTCGGCGGTCACGACGGCGGCGACGCCGGCCTCGTTGAAGACGAGCCGGGCGCGTTCGTCCGGGTCGTCGTGGTCGACGGGTACGTA
>DASSQL010000117.1:0-8929 GCA_035702525.1 Ornithinibacter sp.
AGGAAGCGCTCCTTCTGGGCCTGGCTGCCGTAGGTGAGGATCGGGTTGATGCCCAGGCCCACCCCGGCCGACAGGGTGATGCCGATCGACTGGTCGACCCGGCCGAGCTCCTCGATCGCGATGCAGAGGCTGGTGAACGCGCCGCCGTCGGAGGCCTCGAGCGACCCGCCGAACTCGTCGGGCACGACCAGGCCGAACAGACCGAGGTCGCCCATGGTCGGCACGAGGTCGGCCGGGAAGTGGTGCTCGCGGTCCCACGCGGCGACGTGCGGCTCGACGGCGTCGGTAGCGAACTCGCGGACCACCTTGCGGAAGTCCTCGTGGTCCTTGCTCAGCTCGTACATGGCGCTCCTTCGCGCAGGCGGTCCCGTCCCCGGGTCACGGGGCGCGGCAGTCCGTCGGGTTCTTGACGTTGACGTCAACGTAAAGCAATACTCCCCGGTATGCCAACCCCCACCACGGATGCCGTGCGCTCCCCTGCCGCCGTCGAGGCCGACGAGCGGGGCCGCACGTGGTCGATCGCGCAGGTGGCCGACGAGTTCGGGGTCACCCACCGCACGGTGCGGCACTACGAGGAGCTCGGCCTGATCTCGCCGGAGCGGCGCGGCACCACTCGCGTCTACCACCGGCGCGACCGCACCCGGCTCGCCCTGATCCTGCGTGGCAAGCGGCTGGGGTTCCCGCTCGAGGAGATCCGCACGATCATCGACCTCTACGACGTGCCCCGCGGGCGGCGCAGCCAGCTCGAGTACGTGCTGAGCCAGATCGACGAACGCCGGGCCGACCTCGAGCAGCGCCGGCGCGACATCGACGCGGCGCTGTCCGAGCTCACCGAGTTCGAACGCCGCTGCCGCTCCGACCTCGACCGGCTGGCCTGAGCAGGAGCTCGGTCAGGGCCTCGTGCCACCAGGCCTCGACCTGGTCGGGCGACCACCCGCGCTCGTGCACGGCGACGTCGTAGCTCTCGAGTGAGGCGACCATCGCGTAGATGGCGAGCGCCCGCTCGACGTCGACACCGTTGCGCCACACCGACGCCGGCCAGGTCGCGAAGACCTTGCGCCGCTCGGCGTCGCCGCGGCGGCGCCCCTCGTCGTAGGCGTCGCCGAGCTCGGCGTGCTGGCGCCGTCCCTCGCCGAGCACCCGCAGCACGTCGCCCCCGTGCTCGTAGAGCCGACGGTCGAAGCCCACGAACGCGGCCAGCTGGGCCCCGGGGTCGCCGGCGTGGGCGGCGAGCTGCTCCCCCGCCCGGCGCACGTCGGCCCCCTCCTCGGCGGCGTCGATGAGCGACACGGCCAGGCCCGCCTTGCTCCCGTAGACGTTGTAGACCGTGGCCTCCGAGACGCCGGCGGCCTCCGCGACCGACCGCACGCTGGTGCCCGCCCACCCCTTGGTGACGAAGCGGGCCCGGGCCTCGCGGGCGATGACGGCCCGGGTGTGCTGCGCCTGCTGGTCGCGCAGCTCGGATCGGTAGGTCCGCGAGGAGCTCATGCCAAACACTGTACAGAATCGCTGAGTCCCTCTATATTCACTGAGTACTACTTGAATGATTCAGTAGATACTCACCGAAAGGGAACAGCACGATGAACGCACATCAGGTCGCCAACGAGGTCCTGGCCCGGCTCGAGCAGGCGTGGAACGACGGGGACGGGGCGTCCTTCGGGGCGGTCTACACCGACGACGCCACCTTCGTCACGATCCGTGGCGAGTGGGCCACCGGGCGCACCGCCATCACCGAAGGGCACACCCAGATCTTCCGCACCGTCTACGCGGGCAGCACGAACCGGATGCAGCTCGTGGCGGTCCGCGAGCTGGGTGACGGCTCGCTGGTCGTGAGCTCGGTGAGCACCCTCACCTCCCCCACCGGGCCGCTCGCCGGCACCGCCAGGGCACGCTCGACGAGCGTGATCGTGCCGGATGCCGTGGACCCCTCCGGCTGGCGCGTGGCCTCCACGCACAACACCCTCGTGGCGGCCTGAGATGGCGACCACGACCGACATCCGGCAGGGCACCGGTGCGCCCACCGCCTCGACCCGGCCCACCCGTCACGCACCGAGCGCCCGGCTGGCCGCCCTACCGCTGGGGATCGGCGGGCTCCTCATCGCGGCCGGCGGCCAGCTGCACCCACACGGGTCGGGCGCGACGGTCGACTCCTACCTGGCCTCGATGCTGGGCAGCGGCACCTGGCTGCCGTCGCACCTGCTGCTCCTCCTCGGCACGGCGCTGGCCACCGTCGGCTTCGTCACGACCCGCCGCGCCGAGGTGTTCGGCCCCCGGGTCGAGGGGTGGCTGGTGACGGCGGCGATCGGCTGGGGAGTGGCCACGGTCGAGCTGGTGCCGCACCTCGTCGCGGTGCGTGACGCCGACGGCCTCGCCCACCACCACGCCACCCCGGTGCTCGACCTGCACCTCTCGCTCCAGGTGGCGGCGACGCCGCTGATGGGGCTGACCGGGGCCGCCCTTGCGATCGCGGTGGCGTGGTCGGCGCGCACCGTGCCGGCCTGGCTGCTCGCGGTTCCCGCGGTCGTGGGCGGAATCGGCTACGCGGCCTCCGCACCGCTCATCGCAGCCACCGGAAGCCTGGCACCCACCGTGCTCTTCCCGATGCAGGCCGGGCTCGCGGTGTGGCTCGTGGGCACCTGGCTGCGGGTGCAGCTCGGGCGCTCCCGGGCCGCGCAGGAGGCGACCCGCTGACCGCGTCGTCGGCGTGACAGACGCCCCGCGGCCACTGTGGCCACGGGGCGTCGACGCGACGGCCGGCCCAGTGCACCCCTGCGTGCATCGAGTCCTCCGTCGCGGGCCTCGTCGCCGACGGAGGGGGATGGCAGCGACGAGGTGTCTGCAGCAGGTCCGCGGTTCGGTCGACGCCCCCGGACGAGAACGGCCGGCCGATCGTTGACACCCACTGGTGCCGATCCTGCCGTCGGTCGGGCTCGGAGCCCATGGCCCATCGTGACCATCTCTGCGGCGGCCAGTGACTAGTCACCCCGCTCGTGCGCCCAGCCTCGGCCGGCGGGCCCGACGTCACGGCAGGGGCGGCACCCCGCCTCGAAGCGCCACCCCTGCCGCGTCAGGCCTCGTCGTCAGCGGACGGATCCGCGGCCGCGTGGCCGGCGCCCGCCCGTGAGGGCCGGGCCTGAGGCTCATCCTGCCCTGTCCGGGGCCGAACGTGAAGGGCTCGACCTGACCATTTCTTTACCAATCGCTGACCATTGCTTGACCGACATCGGCGACCACACGCATCCTGCGAGGTCAGCGCCCCAGGAAGTCGTCGATCTCCGCCCGGGTCGGCGCCGTGTCCGGGCCGCGCCGGGTCACCTTGATGGCCCCGGCGGCGTTGGCACGGGCGGCGGCGTGCTGCCACGACGCGCCGGCGGCCCGCTCGGCGAGCAGCACCCCGGTGTGCGTGTCGCCGGCGCCGTTGGTGTCGACCGGCCGCTGCGGGTGGCCCGCGAGCACGTGGGTCGTACCCCCCTCGCGCACGGCGCACCCGCGCGGCCCGTCGCGGACGATCGTCACGGCATCCGGCTGCAGCAAGGAGGCGACGACCTCGGTGGCCTCGTGCAGGCCGCGCACCCCGGCGAGCGCGGCCGCCTCGTCGGCGTTGCCGGTCCACACCGACGTGCGGGCCAGCACGCGCTCGCGCAGACGGGCGTCGAGCTCGGCGAAGGTGGCGCCGGGGTCGAGCACGACGACGACGCCCGGGTCGAGGGTGTCGAGCCACGCGACGAGGGGGTCACGGGTCAGGCCGACCAGGGAGTACCCACTGACGCAGACCAGGTCGCCGGCCACCGGCGCGCTGCTGGCGAGCGACTCGACGCTGATCCGGCGCTCGGCTCCCTGGGTCGTGACGAACGACCGCTCGGCCGTCGGCTCGACGAGCACCACGCAGACGCCGGTGTCGACGTCGGGCACCACCGGCGACGACACCGCGACCCCCTCGGCATCCAGCGCGGCGCGAACCAGGTCGCCGTTGGGGCCGGTACCGACGGCGCCGGCGTGCACGCAGGACGCCCCGGACCGGGCCGCCGCGAGCAGGATCGTGACGGCGCCCCCGGCGTACCGGTGGTACGAGGTGGCCATCACGTTGCCGCCGCGCGAGGGAAGGGCCGGCACCTCCATGACGGCGTCGACGAGCGCCTGGGCGGTGTGGATGACGCGAGGCATGCGCCGAGTATGCCGGTGACCGTCGGCGCGGGGGCGTGCTTGCCGGTGCGCACGAAGGATGCCCAGCGGCTCTGGCCGAGGCCCGCGAGCGACCACACGGCATCCCTCACCCGCCGGTGGCCTCACGAAGGATGCCCAGCGGCTCCCTCACCCGGGTCGCGTGCTGTCCACAGCCCCCACACCCCGAGTCGCTCGTCCACAGAAGGCGGGACGACCTCGTCGCCGCGAAGCTACCCGGACGAACCTCGGATCATGCCCAGCCGCACCGCCCTCCCGACCGAGCTCGCCTCGGGTCCCTTCACCGTGGCGCGGGCACGGCAGCTCGCGGTCACCCGTGGGCGCACGCGTGGCTCAGACCTGGTGCTGCCCACGCGCGGGGTCCGCCGGCCCGCTGCCGTCGACCCGGATGCCGTCGGCCACGCCGCCGCCTTCGCGCTCGCGCTGCCGGGCGACGCAGCGTTCAGCCACGTGACGGCAGCCCGCCTGCACGACCTGCCGACGCCGACGCCATGGCGGGGTGCCGACGAGCTGCTCGACGTGATGCGGGCCCGGCACCGACCGCCCGTGAAGCGCGCCGGATGTCGCACCCACCGCGGCCTCGAGTCCCGGACCGTCGCGGTCGTGCACGGCCTGCGGGTCACCTCCGCCATCGACACCTGGTGCGACCTGGCGGGCTCGTGGAGTGATGCCGACCTGCTCGCGGTCGGCGACGTCCTCCTGCGACGTGGGATCGCGACGCCCGACGAGCTGTTGGCTGCGGCGGTGGCGCGGGCCGGCCGTCGCCACGCGGGCCTGCTGCAGCCGGTCGCCCGGCTGGCCCGACCGGGTGCGGCGTCCCCGGCCGAGAGCGTCGCACGCTGGTGGTTCTGGACGTGGGGCCTGCCCGAGCCCGAGCTGAACGTCCCGGTGCACGACCACCTCGGTCAGTGGCTTGCCACCGTCGACTTCCGATGGAGGGCGCAGCGGGTGGTCGGCGAGTACGACGGCGACGTCCACCGCACCGACCGGCGCGACTGGCAGCGCAACAAGGACCGCCGTGCGTCGCTTGAAGATGCGGGGTGGACCTACGTCGACATGACCGCCCTGAGTCTCTCCGACGACCACCACCGCGATGCGCTCAGGACGCGGTTGCGGCGCGCTCTCGGCACCGGCTGATCGATCCACGCCAACGAGCCCGCGCTCACGAGGGATGCCCAGGGGCTGTCGCCGGGGCTCCTCTGCAACCACACGGCATCCCTCGCAGCAGATTCCCTTCACGAGGGATGCCCAGGGGCTGTCGCCGAGGTTCCTCTCAACCCCACGGCATCCCTCGCGGACCGGCTCACTCCACGTGGACGCGCACCGCGTAGAGCTCGGGGAAGAAGGTCAGGTCGAGCGCCCGGCGCAGGAAGTCGACCCCGCTCGAGCCACCCGTGCCCTGCTTGTGCCCGATGGTCCGCGAGACGACCTGCAGGTGACGAAAACGCCACTGCTGGAACAGGTCCTCGATGTCGACGAGCTCTTCGCAGGTCTCGTACACCCCCCAGTGCTCAGCCGGCGCCGCGTACACCCCGGCGAACACCTCGACCAGGTCCTCGTCGAGCCGGTAGGGCAACGTGACGTCGCGCTCGAGCACGGCGGCCGGCACGGCATACCCCCGCCGGGCGAGGTAGCGCAGGAACTCGTCGTACAGGGTCGGCTCACCGAGCAGCTGCACCAGCGAGTCGTGCTCGGCCGGCGAGTGCTCGAACACCCGCACCATGTCGGCGTTCTTGTTGCCGAGCAGGAACTCCACCGCCCGGTACTGGTGGCTCTGGAACCCCGAGCTCGTCGCCAGGAACGGTCGGATCAGGGCGTACTCGCTGGGGGTGAGCGTGGCCAGCACGTCCCACTGCTCGACGAGCTGCTTCTGCACGTGCTTGACCCGGGCCAGCCGCTTCAGCGCGGGCGACAGCTCGTCGGTGGCCAGCAGCGCCCGCGCCGAGTGCAGCTCGTGCAGCAGCAGCTTCATCCACAGCTCGGCGACCTGGTGCTGCACGATGAAGAGCAGCTCGTCGTGCTGCACCGGCCGGCTGCGCGGGTGCTGCGCCGACAGCAGGGTGTCGAGGTCGAGGTAGGCGCCGTACGACATCGCCTGTGCGAAGTCGGTGGAGATCCCCTCCTCCAGCACGCGCTGGGCCCGGTCGACGGCGTCGGCATCCTCGCTCATGGGGGCATTGTGCCCCGGTCAGCCCCGGGCCGTCAGCGCGGACAGGATCAGCACGGACGTCTCGGCCGAGGTGCGCCCACCGTCCGCCAGCACGTCGATCCGGCCGCGGTCGACGACCCGGGATGCCGGCCGCTCACCGACCGCGTCCGACCCACCGGCCGCGCGGGTCGCCTTCGCGAGGTCACGCGGCAGGCCACGTGCAGCGGCCCGCGCGGCAGCCTCGGCGGGGTCGACGTCGAGCCAGCACAGCACGACCCGGGAGGCGCCCCAGGTGCGCCCCAGCGCCCGCCAGGCCACGGCATCCGCGGCTTCCGCCGTGAACGGCGCGACCGCCACCACCGAGCGCCCGGCCCGCAGGTTGTCGGCGGCCACCTCACCCAGGCACCGGTACCGGGCGTCACGCAGTGCGGCGAACCGCGGCGAGTCGAGGTCGGCGACGGTGCCGAGCGAGGCGGCGAACGCCTCGACGAGCGGGGTCGTCACGCTGTCGAGGTCGACCAGGCAGAGGCCACCGCCGGCGGCGACGAGTGCGCCGACCGTGGTCTTGCCGGCGCCCGGCGACCCGCCGACGCAGACGAGCGTGCCGCTCGGGACCGAGGCGGAGGCCCCGGGCGGCACGCCGACGGCGTCGCTCACGTCACGAACCGGTGGCACCGAACGAGCGGTACCAGGTGGGCCCGACCACCGAGGCCGCGTCCGCCATCGGCACCGGGGTCCATGCCGGGGCGCCGCGCCCGTGCAGCACCTCGGCGAGCTCGTCGAGACGACGGGCGGCGAGCGCCGCACCGGCCGCCCGCTGGTCGGCACCGAGCCGGCCGACGGCGTCGCCCCAGATGGCACGCCCGGCCATGAAGCCGCTGCAGCCGTGGTCGGCGGCGACGTCGATCTGGGTGCGGAAGCCCTCGAAGGTGACGCCGGCACTGAGCAGCACCCACGGCCCGTCGATCGCGTCGTCGAGGTCGGCGCAGGCCTGGTGGGCCGCGTCGAGGTCGGTGAGGTCGAGCACCGGGAACTCGACCTTCATGATGTCGGTACCCACGTCGTGGAAGCTGCGCGCCGAGCTGATCACGCTGCGGCGGCGGCGCTCACGCACCTCCGGGTCGTCCATCGACTCGCCGGCGACCGGGAACCAGAGCGGCTCGACGATGAGCGGCAGGCCCACCGCGTGGCAGTCGGCGGCCGCCTGCGCGACGACCTCGTGCTGGTGCGCGACGTCGGCGGCGTCGCCGTCCTCGCGGTGGAACACCACGAGCTTGGCCGCGTCGGCGCCCAGCGCCGCGAGCTTGGCCGGGTTCCAGCCGTCCTTGAGCCGCAGCTCGGTGTCGAAGCCGACCGGGCTGGTCGCCGGCGTGTAGTAGAGGTCCTCGATACCGGAGATGACGCCGACGTCGCCGGGGAGCGCGCCCGTCACGATGCTCTGGCCGAAGCAGTAGACCGGGTCGGCGAGCACGGACGTGGCGTGCTGCGAGAGCTCGGCGATCATCTCGAGCTTGGACTCGACGACCTCCTCGAACGAGACCTTGCCCAGGTCGTCGTCGAAGAGCAGCAGGTAGTTGTCCGGGTGGTCGATCGCGATCGTGCGGATCAGCCCGGCCCGGTCGGTGATCCGGGCCATGCGGCGGTGGAGACCGACGGTCTCAGCGGATGGGGTCTGGGGTATTGACAGCGCTGTCATGGGCCCTTACGTTAGTCGCAGAAAGGCATCCGAGCAAGGGTGCGAACACTGTTGACAGCGCTGTCTACTGGGCAAGGAGGCCCCGATGCTCGTCGTCACCCCCAACACGTGCATCGACGTGACCACCTGGCTGTCCGCGCTGGTCCCGGGTTCGGTGAGCCGCGCGACGCGCACCGAGGTCACCGCCGGGGGCAAGGGAGTCAACGTCTGCCGCACGCTGCGGGCGCTCGGCGACAGCCCTCGCCTGATCGGCCTCTCCCCCGCCTCCGACCCCCGCCTGGCCGACCTGCTGGCCGCCGAGGGCTGCGACTTCCTCCCGGTGCCGCAGACCGGCCAGAGCCGCCTCGCCCTGATCCTCCTCGAGGATGCCGGTCGGGTCACCGTGGTCAACGGCCGCGGCCCCGAGCCCCACCAGTGGGACCACGACGAGCTGCTCGCGACCATCGCCGAGCAGGTCGAGACCACCCGCCCGGCAGCCGTGCTCTGCTCGGGCTCGCTGCCTCCGGACGTGCCGCTCTCCCTCTACGCCGACGTCGTCGAGGCCGCCCACCACCGCGGTGTGCCCGCGTACGTCGACGCCGCCCCCGGCGTGCTCGGCGCCACCCTCGCGAGCGGGCCCGACCTGGTCAGCCCCAACGTCGGAGAGGTCGAGTCCCTGCTGTTCGGCCGCACCGACGAGCACGTCGAGGAGGAGGGCGACGACCTCGTCGACCGCTGCGTGGCGGCCTCTCGCGAGCTGCACACCCGTGGCGCCCGCCGCGCCGTCGTCACCGCCGGCTCCCACGGCGCGGCCCTCACCACCCCCGACGGCAGCTGGTGGCTCGAGGCGCTGAGCGTGCCCGTCGCCAACCCGATCGGTGCCGGCGACTCGTTCCTCGCCGGAACCGCCCACGCGCTCGCCA
>DASSQL010000118.1:0-3313 GCA_035702525.1 Ornithinibacter sp.
GGGGCGCAGCAGCGCCGGGTCGAGGATGTCGGGGCGGTTGGTCGCCGCGATGAGGATGACGTTGGTCTTGACGTCGAAGCCGTCCATCTCGACGAGCAGCTGGTTCAGGGTCTGCTCGCGCTCGTCGTGGCCACCGCCGAGTCCGGCGCCACGGTGCCGGCCGACGGCGTCGATCTCGTCGACGAAGACGATGGCGGGCGCGTTGGCCTTGGCCTGCTCGAACAGGTCGCGCACGCGGGAGGCGCCGACACCGACGAACATCTCGACGAAGTCGGAACCGGAGATCGAGTAGAACGGCACCCCGGCCTCACCGGCGACGGCGCGGGCCAGGAGGGTCTTGCCGGTGCCGGGCGGGCCGTAGAGCAGCACGCCCTTGGGGATCTTGGCGCCGACCGCGAGGAACTTCGCGGGCTCGGCGAGGAACTCCTTGATCTCGTGCAGCTCTTCGACTGCCTCGTCGGCGCCGGCGACGTCGGCGAAGGTGACCTTGGGGGTGTCCTTGGTCGCGAGCTTGGCGCGCGACTTGCCGAACTGCATGACCCGCGAGCCACCGCCCTGGGCCTGGCTCATGAGGAACCAGAACAGGCCGACGAGCAGCAGCACCGGGAAGAAGCTGATGAAGATCGTCCAGAAGGCGCTGTCGCCTTCCTTCTTGTCGTTGTAGCCGTTCGGCACGTTGGTGTTCAGCGCCGTGATGAGCTGCTCGGCGCGGGCGTCGACGTAGTCGGCCTGCACCTTCGTGGCGTCCTTGATGTCGGCGGCCGGGTCGCTGAAGGACTGGCCCGACTTCAGGTCGAGGCTGAGCACGTTCTCGGTGGTCAGGACCGCGGTCTCGACCTTCTTGTCGGTGATCAGCTTCTCGGCCTGGGCCGTGGTGATCGTGGTGTAGCCGCCGTTGCCGTCGAAGGAGAACACCGTCAGCATCACCACGATGACGGCCAGGACCCAGAAGAGCGGGGTCTTGAAGATGCGCTTGAAGTCCATGTGGGTGCGGAGCTCGCGCTCCGGTCCTCCTGCTCGTGGTCAATCGGCCGCCCGGAGGTCACACCGGGTGGGACGGGTACACGCTAGCAACGAGCCCCGTCGCCCCCGTGTTCCGCGAGACGCGGTGGTTCGACGGCAGCGCGGCGGCGCGGGTCAGCTGTAGACGTGCGGGGCCAGGGTGCCGACCACCCGCAGGCCGCGGTAGGCCTCGGCGTAGTCGAGGCCGTAGCCGACGACGAACTCGTTCGGGATGTCGAAACCGACCCACTTGACGTCGACCTCGACCTTCGCGGCATCCGGCTTGCGCAGGAGCGTGCAGATCTCGACCGAGGCGGGGCTGCGGGACTCGAGGTTGGACTTGATCCACGACAGGGTCAGGCCGGAGTCGACGATGTCCTCGACGATCAGCACGTGCCGGCCGGTGATGTCGGAGTCGAGGTCCTTGAGGATGCGCACGACGCCGCTGGACTTGGTGCCGGACCCGTAGGACGACACCGCCATCCAGTCGACGGGCACGGTGACGGGGAGGGCGCGCATCAGGTCGGCCATGACCATCACGGCTCCCTTGAGGACCCCGACGAGCAGGAGGTCCTTGCCCGCGTACTCCGTGGCGATCTCGGCGGCCAGCTCCTCGAGCTTGGCCCGGATCTCCTCCTCGGTGATGAGGACACGTTCGAGGTCTGCTCCCATGTGGGCGGCGTCCACTGCTGCTCCTGGTGGGTGGGGCGCGGGCGGGTGGTGGTGCCTAGTCAACCCGATCAGCGGGGGCGATGGTGACCCGACCGTCGGATCGGGTGACCCGCAGGTCGCCCGGGGCGTGCACCGGGCCCTGCCCGTGCCACCCGGTGAGCAGCCGGTCGCAGGCGTCGGTGTGCCGGGTGCCGAGCCGTCCGGCGGGCGCGCCGCACGCGAGGAGCAGCCGCCGCCAGACCCGGGTGCGCACGGCCCGCGGGATGCCGGTGAGCGCCTCGACCGGCCAGGGCTGCGGCCCCAGCGTGGCCACGGCCGCGTCGGCCTCGCCGTCGAGGTGGTCGGCGTCGTCACGCAACAGGGATGCCGTGCGCGCCAGGGCCGCGGTCACCCCCGGCCCGAGGTCGCGCTCGAGGTCGGCCAGGGCCCGGCGGGCGCGCACCCGGGTGAAGGCGGGGTCCTCGTTCATCGGGTCGTCCCACCAGTCGAGGCCCTGGGAACGCAGCGACTCGCGGCACTGCTCCCGGCCCACGCCCAGGAGGGGGCGGCGGAAGCGGCCGCGGGCGGCCGGCATCCCGGCAAGGGACCGGGCGCCGGCGCCGCGGACGAGTCCGAGCAGCACCTGCTCGCCCTGGTCGTCGAGGGTGTGCCCGAGGAGCACGGCCACGGCCCCGTGCCGTTCGGCGGCCGCGTCGAGCGCGGCGTAGCGGGAGTCGCGGGCGTCGGCCTCGAGGCCGTCACCGGTTGCGGAGACCTCGACCGTCACCACGTCGACCGGGTCGAGGCCGAGCTCGACCAGCCGCTGCGCGGCCAGCGCGGCGACCGGTGCCGAGCCCGGCTGCAGGGCGTGGTCGACGACCACCGCGCCGGCCCGCCACCCGGCCGAGGTCGCCTCGAACGCCAGGCCGGCCGCGAGGGCGAGGGAGTCGGCGCCGCCGCTGCACGCCACGAGCACCAGGTCGCGCGGGAGGAGGTCGGCCAGCGCCGACCGCACGGCGGCCCGGATGGCGGCCGTCGCGGCATCCGGTGACCCCCAGCGACGCTCCATACCGCCCATCCTCCCGGCCGCGCGCCGACTCAGCCGTGGACGCGGCGGACCCAGGCCTCGGGCTCCTCGATCTCACGGGCGAGCGGCAGGGTGTCCGGGGAGGACCAGACGGCGTTGAATCCCTCGACCCCGACCTTGTCCTGGACGCCGCGCACGAAGACGGCGCCGTCGCGGTACTGGCGCATCTTGGCCTCGAGGCCGAGCAGGCGGCGCAGCAGGCGGTCGGGGGTGCCACCGCCCTTGCGGCGCTCGCTGAACCGGGCCCGGATGTGGGCCACGGTCGGGATGTGCGCCGGGCCGACGTCGTCCATCACGACGTCGGCGTGGCCCTCGAGCAGGGACATCACCGCGGTGAGCCCGGCGAGCTTCTCGCGCTGCTCGGGGGTGGTGAACAGGTCGGCCAGGCCGGTGCTGCCCTCGCGGAACAGGTCGGGCAGCTTCTCGGCGACCCGGCCGGCGATCTCCTGGAGCCGCTCGGGGTCGGGCGCGAGGTCGACGGCCAGGGCCCGGGCCTGCTCGACCATGTGGTCGCGCAGCCAGGGGTTGGCGGTGAACTGCACCCGGTGGGTCTCCTCGTGCATGCAGACCCAC
>DASSQL010000119.1:0-7087 GCA_035702525.1 Ornithinibacter sp.
CGGCGGTTGGACAGCGCCCGCTCGCGGAACCGGTTGGCCGAGGACGAGACGCCGTGGTCGTCGTGCCGGCGCGTGGTGCCGAGGCTCATCGGGTCTCCCCTCCGGTGCGGGCGTGCAGGGCGTCGAGCAGCATCGGGGCGAGGGCGGTGACGTCGCCGGCCCCGACCGTGAGCAGGAGGTCGCCGGGCCGGGCGGCGTCGGCCAGCGCCGCGACGGCCTCGTCGCGGGTGGGCCCGACCAGCACCGTGCGCCGGCCGGGAAGGGCGCGCAGCGGGTCGCCGACCAGGGCCGAGGTGATGCCCTCGACCGGTTGCTCGCGCGCGCCGTAGACGTCGAGCAGCACGACCTGGTCGGCCGGCGCGAGGGCCCGGGCGAAGTCGGTGGCGAAGTCGCGGGTGCGGGAGTACAGGTGCGGTTGGAACACGACCCGCAGCGACCCGTGCCCGGCCCGGTGGACGATGTCGGATGCCGTGCCCACCACCGCGGCGACCTTGGCCGGGTTGTGGGCGTAGTCGTCGACGACGGTGACCCCGCCGACCTCACCGCGGACCTCGAAGCGCCGGCGGGCCCCACGGAACCCGGCGAGCCCGGCGAGCACGGCCTGCGGGGGTGCACCGAGGCCCGCCACGGCGGCGAGGTAGGCGGCGCACGCGTCCATGACGTTGTGGTCGCCCGGCACCGCGAGGTCGAGCACCTGCTCGACGCCGTCGTGCACGAACACCGTCCGCGTGCCGAGGTCGCGAGAGCTCACCTGGCCGACTCTCAGGTCGGCCCCCTCGGCGTGGCCGTAGGTGAGCACGCTGCGGCCGGCGGCGCGTGCCGCCTCGGCCAGCCGCCGCGAGCCGTCGTCGTCGTGGCAGGCGACGACGAGCCCGCCGTCGGTGACGGACTCGACGAAGGCGGCGTACGCCTGCTCGACCGCCTCGACGGTGCCGTAGTAGTCGAGGTGGTCGGGCTGCACGTTGGTGACGACGGCGACGTCGGGGCGGTAGGAGAGGAAGGAGCCGTCGCTCTCGTCGGCCTCGACGACGAAGGCCGGGCCGCCGCCGAGGGCGGCGTTGGTGCCCAGCTGCGCGATCTCGCCACCCGAGGCGAACGAGGGGTCGGCCCCGGCGGCCACGAGGGCTACCACGAGCATCGAGGTCGTCGTGGTCTTCCCGTTGGCACCGGCGACCGCGACCCGGCGCGAGCCGCCCATGAGCGAGGCGAGCGCCTGGGAGCGGTGCAGCACACGCAGGCCCGCGGCGCGGGCGGCGGCGAGCTCGACGTTGTCGTCGCGGATGGCCGACGACACGACCACGGTGTCGACGTCGGCGACGTGCGCCGGGTCGTGGCCGAGGGCGACCCGGGCACCGCTGTCGCGCAACGACTGCAGCGTGGGGCCGTCGGCGGCGTCCGAGCCACTGACCGGCAGGCCACGGGCGAGCAGGAGCCGGGCGACGGCCGACATGCCGGCCCCGCCGATGGCGATGAGGTGGACGCGGCCGAGCAGCTCGAGCGGCGGTACGGGCGCGGTGAAGTCGTGGCGCGGGGTGGGGCCGGTCACCGTCGGCCGCCTCGCGCGGCCGCGACGACGAGGTCGGCGAGCAGCTCGTCGCCACCACGCTCCCCCACCGACGCGGCGGCCGCGGCCATCGTGGCCAGGCGGTCGGAGTCGACGGCGAGGGGGCGCACGACGTCACCCACCCACGCCGCGGTGACGTCGGCGTCGTCGACGAGCAGGCCGCCGCCGGCGTCGATGACGGCGGCGGCGTTCAGCCGCTGCTCGCCGTTGCCGATCGGCAGGGGCACGTAGACGGCGGGCAGCCCGACGGCGGTGAGCTCGCAGACCGTGTTGGCACCGGACCGCGCCACCACGAGGTCGGCGGCGGCGTAGGCGAGGTCCATCCGGTCGCAGTACTCGAGCACCACGTAGGGGGCACCGGTCACGGCGTCGGGGACGAAACCCTTGCCCGTGCCGGCCACGTGCAGCACCTGCACCCCCGCGGCCGACAGCGCCGCAGCAGCACCGGCGAAGGCCTCGTTGAGCTTCTGGGCGCCGAGCGACCCGCCGGTGACGAGCACCGTCGGGGCGTCGGTGAGCCCGAACCGGTCGCGCGCCTCGGCCCGGTGGGCCGCGCGGTCGAGCGTCGCGATCTCGCGGCGCAACGGCATCCCGGTGAGGGTGGCGTGCGGCAGGCGGGTGCCGGGGAAGGTGACCCCCACGCCGGCGGCGAAGCGGGCCCCGAGCCGGTTGGCCAGCCCGGGCCGGGCGTTCTGCTCGTGCACCACGACCGGGGTGCCGCGGCGCCGGGCCGCGAGGTAGGCAGGGGTGGACACGTACCCACCGAAGCCGACGACGACCTCGGCGCCGGTGCTGTCGATGGCGTCCTCGGCGGCTCGCACCGCGCGGCGCAGGTTGGCCGGCAGTCGGAGCAGGTCGCCTGAGGGGCGGCGCGGGAAGGGCACCTTGGGCACCTCGAGCATCGGGTAGCCGCGCTCGGGCACGAGCCTGGCCTCGAGCCCGGCGGCAGTGCCCAGCGCGGTCACCACCACGTCGGGGTCGCGGCGGCGCAGGCAGTCGGCCAGGGCCAGCAGCGGCGAGACGTGACCCGCCGTGCCACCCCCGGCGAGGAGCACCGACCGGGGGGACTGCGGGCTCATGCGCGCGTCCGGCGCGAGCGGGCGACGCCGGGGATGACCGCCAGTGAGCGGCGCAGGGCCGACGGGCGCGCCGACAGGGCCTCGGCACAACCTGGTTCGGCGCGCGCGAAGGACAGCAGGATGCCGAGGGCGAACATGCTCGTGATGAGCGACGACCCGCCGGAGGAGACCAGCGGCAGCGGCACGCCGATGACCGGGAGCAGGCCGATGACGGCCCCGATGTTGATCAGGGCCTGGACGATCAGCCAGGTCATGATGCCGGCCGTCGCGATGCGCACGAAGAGGTCGCCGGTGCGGGTGACCAGGCGGTAGCAGGCCAGGGCGAGACCGGCGAAGAGCAGCAGGATGGCGATCGTGCCGGGCAGCCCGAGCTCCTCGCCGATGATCGCGAAGATGAAGTCGTTGTGCGGTTCGGAGAGCAGGCCCCACTTCTCGCGACTGGCACCCAGGCCCAGCCCGAACCAGCCACCGTCGGCCAGGGCGTAGCGGCCGTGGATCGGCTGGCGGGCCGCGCCGAACTCGTTGGTGTCGCGGCCGAGCCAGACGTCGAAGCGGCCCAGCCGGTTGGGGCTCGTGACGACGAACGCGATGGCCATCAGGACGAACGGGCCGCCGGCGAAGGCGAACCAGCGCAACGGGATCCCGGCGGCGAACAGGACACCCGCCACGATCGCGCCGAGGATGAGCACGGTGCCCAGGTCGTGGCCGAGCGCGACCACCGCGATGCTCACGGCGGCGACGGGGACCAGGTAGGGCACGAGCACGTGGCTGAGCGAGTGCAGGCTCTTGCGCTTCGCCGACAGGATGAGGCCGCCGGTGAGCACCAGCCCGGCCTTGACGATCTCGGACGGCTGCACGGTGACCGGGCCGACCCGGATCCAGTTCTGGTTGCCGCCGACGTTGGTGCCCAACGGGGTGAGCACGAGCAGCTGGAGCACGAACCCGACCACCAGGATCGGCAGCGCGAGGCGCTTCCAGGCACCGACCGACATCCTTGAGGCGACGACCAGTGCGATCGTGCCGATGACCGCGAAGACGGCCTGGCTGAGGAAGATCGAGTACGGCGACCTCGCCTTGGACGAGTCGATCGACACGATCGCCGAGGCGGACAGCACCATGATCAGCCCGAAGACCACCAGGGCCACCGTCACGCAGACGAGGAGGTAGTAGGTGGTCACCGGGGAGTCGAAGCGGGCCAGCCAGCCACCCATCCGGGTGGTGCTGCGGCTGCTCGCGCGGGCCGGTGCGGTCGCGCTGCTCACCGGCTACTCCCCCGCGGCGAGCCGGTTGACCGCTCCGACGAAGGCGTCACCGCGCGCGCCGTAGTCGGCGAACATGTCCATGGACGCGGCAGCCGGGGCGAGCAGGACGACGTCGCCCTCGTGCGCGAGCGCGCGGGCCTCCCTCACCACCAGGTCCATGGCACCAGTGTCGGTGCGGTCGACGTCGACCACGGGGACATCCGGCGCGTGTCGGGCCAGTGCCTGCGCGATGGCCGCCCGGTCGCGGCCGATGAGCACCACCCCGCGCAGGCGCTCGGCGGCACCCGCGACGAGCTCGTCGACGTCGGCTCCCTTGAGCAGGCCGCCGGCGACCCACACGACGTGGTCGTAGGCGGCCAGGCTGGCCCGGGCGGCGTGCGGGTTGGTGGCCTTGGAGTCGTCGACCCAGCGGATGCCGTCGACCGTGCCGACCTCGGCGATGCGGTGCGGCTCGGGCACGAAGTCCCGCAGCCCGGCGCGCACGGCCGACGCCGGCACCCCGTGCGCGCGGGCCAGCGCGGCCGCCGCCAGCGCGTTGGCGACGAGGTGCGGGGCCGGTTCGGGGGCGTCACCGCGCAGGTCGTCGAACGTGGCGAGCTCGGCTGCGGCGGTGCGCCGTTCCTCGACGAAGGCCCGGTCGGCCAGCACGTCGTCGACGACGCCGAGCTCGGACAGCCCGGGGATGCCGAGGGTGAAGCCGATGGCCCGGCACCCCTCCTGCACGTCGGCCTCCTCGACGAGCCGGCGGGTGCGCTCGTCCTGCACGTTGTAGACGCAGGCGATCTCGGTGTTGGTGTAGACCTTGCCCTTGGCGGCGGCGTACTCGTCGAGCGAGCCGTGCCAGTCGACGTGGTCGGGGGCGACGTTGAGGCAGGCGGACGCCTGCGGGGCCAGCGAGTGCGACCAGTGCAGCTGGAAGCTCGACAGCTCGACGGCGATGACGTCGTAGGGCACGGGGTCCATGACCGCCTCGAGCACCGGGGTGCCGACGTTCCCGGCGCTGCAGGCCCGCAACCCGGCGGCGCGCAGGATGGAGGCGAGCATCTGCACCGTCGTCGTCTTGCCGTTGGTGCCGGTCACGGTGAGCCACGGTGCCGCACCCTCGCTGGGCCGCAGCCGCCAGGCCAGCTCGACCTCGCCCCAGACCGGGATGCCGGCCGCCGCGGCGGCGGCGAGCAGCGGCTGGTCGGGGCGCCACCCCGGGGAGGTGACGACCAGGTCGACGGGGGTGACGGCCGGGTCGGGAAGGCCGGCGACGGCATCCGGGCCGAACACGAGGTGGGCACCGAGGATGTCGAGGATGCGTGCCCGCTCGGACATCACCGAGCCGTCGGCGGGCGCGAGGCCGTCGACGACGGTGACGATCGCTCCCCGCTCGAGCAGCGCGTCGGCGGCGGCGAACCCGCTCACCCCGAGCCCCGCGACGCAGACGCGCAGGCCGGCCCAGTCGGCCTCGCGGTGGGTGAGCGCCGCGAGCCGGTCGGTGGTGCCCCCGCTCATCCGGCGCCCACGACCCACTCGGCGTAGAACAGCCCCAGCCCCAGCGCCACGAACAGCCCGCAGATGATCCAGAACCGGATGACGATCGTCACCTCTTGCCACCCGAGCAGCTCGAAGTGGTGCTGCAGCGGCGCCATCCGGAACACCCGCTTGCCGGTGGTCTTGAAGCTCGCCACCTGGATGATCACCGAGAGCGTGATGGTGACGAACAGGCCGCCGAGGATGACGACGAGAAGCTCGGTGCGGGTGAGGATGGCCAGCCCGGCCAGCGCCCCGCCCAGGGCCAGCGAGCCGGTGTCGCCCATGAAGATCTTGGCCGGCGAGGCGTTCCACCACAGGAAGCCGAAGCAGGCCCCCATGCCGCAGGCGGCGACGATCGCGAGGTCGTGCGGGTCGCGCACCTCGTAGCACTTGGTGCCCGGGTTCCACTGGCAGTTCTGGTTGAACTGCCAGATGCTGATCAGCACGTACGAGGCGAAGACCATCACCGACGCACCGGTGGCCAGCCCGTCGAGGCCGTCGGTGAGGTTCACCCCGTTGGACGTGCCGGCGACGATGATGTTCGCCCAGATCACGAAGAGGATGACCCCGCCCAGCGCCCCCATGAACGCCAGGTCGAGGGAGGTGTCGCGCACGAAGGAGATCGACGTCGAGGCCGGCGTGCGGAACGAGCTGTTGGGGAACTGCAGCGCGAGGATCGCGAAGATCACCGCGACCAGGGTCTGCCCGGCCAGCTTCTCGCCGGTGCGCAGACCCAGGCTGCGCTGGTTCCTGATCTTGATGAAGTCGTCGAGGAAGCCGATCAGGCCCAGCCCGGTCATCAGGAACAGCACGAGCATGCCGCTGACCGTCGGGCCCTGCCCGGTGACCAGGTGGGCGACGGCGTAGGCCGCCAGCGAGCTGCCGACGATGACCGCTCCGCCCATGGTCGGCGTGCCGCGCTTGGTGTGGTGGGAGGTGGGGCCGTCGTCGCGGATGAACTGGCCGTAGCCCTTGCGCACGAGGTAGCGGATGAACATCGGGGTGCCGAAGAGCGCGATGAAGAGCGACACGACGGCCGCGATGAGCACAGCCTTCACGTCAGCTCCTCCCTCGGTCCGGCCAGTCGGTCACCGAGCAACCGTAGCCCGGCGTCGCGGCTCGACTTGAACAGCACCACGTCGCCCGCGGCGAGCTCGGCGTCGAGCAGCGCCTCGGCGGCCTCGGCGTCCGGTACCTCCCGCACCCGGGTGCCGGTGCGGCCGGATGCCGGGCCCGCCGCGCGCGCCCCGGCGGCCAGTGCCGCGGCGGCCGGGCCGACGACGACGAGCTCGTCGACCCCGTGCGCGACGACCTCCGCGCCGACCTCGGCGTGCAGCGCGTCGGACTCGTCGCCGAGCTCGAGCATGGTGCCGAGCACGGCCCAGGTGCGGCGTCCCTCCCCCATCCGCTCGAGCGCACCGAGGGCGGCGCGCATCGAGTCGGGGTTGGCGTTGTAGGCGTCGTTGACCAGGGTGACGCCGTCGGCGCGCTCGACGACCTCCATCCGCCAGCGGCTGACCGGTCGTGCGGACTCCAGTGCGGCACAGACCGACTCGACAGACATGCCGAGCTCGGTGGCCACGGCGACGACGGCGAGGGCGTTTCCGACGTGGTGCCGCCCGACCAGCCCGAGGTGCACGGAGCGGCTGCCCTGCGGGGTG
>DASSQL010000120.1:0-7883 GCA_035702525.1 Ornithinibacter sp.
GCCGGGGCGCAGGCCGCGCAGCAGGTCGTCGAGCCGGTCGAGCTGGTCCATCAGGCCGGGGGAGCCGAACGCCTGCTGGGAGAGCTCGGCCAGCTCGGCCCGCTGCTCGGGCGTCATCGACGCGAGCATCCGCTGCGCGGCTGCCGCCCGCTCGGCCAGGGAGTCGATCAGCTCGTCGACGTTCTCGGGGTTCTCGGGGAAGAACTCGCCGTGCTTGTCCATGAACTCCTGGAACTGCTCGGTCGTGTCGTCGCCGCGAGCGTGGGCGGCGAGCAGGTCGCCGAGGTCGCGCAGCATCTCCTCGACCCGCTCGCGGTCCTCGGGGGTGGCGTTCTCGAGCGCCTGCTTCATGCCGGCGAAGCGCTGGTCGAGCAGCTCGCGGCCGAGGAGGTCCTTGATCTGGTCGTACTTCTCGCGGGCGTCGCTGCTGCGCCACTCGTAGTCGGCCAGCTCGGTGACCGCCGCGGCCGGGGATGCCGGTAGGCCCTCCATCCGCATCTCGGCGAACCGTGCGTCGTCGTCGAGGTCGCGGGCCAGCTGCTTGCGCTCGGCGAGCACGGCGTCGTCGAGGAGCTTCCGGATCTCGTCGAGGGTGCCGCCGAGCTGGTGCTTCTGGAGCAGCTCACGCCGTCGCTGGGCCACCTGGCGCGCGAGCTCGTCGAGGCCGACCCGCGACTGGGTGCCCTGGCGCAACAGCTCGCGCATCGCGCGCTCGGGGGAGACCCCGGCCATGACGTCCTCGCCGATCGCGTCGAGGGCCTCGCGCAGGTCGACCGGGGGCGCGAGCGGGTCGGGCCCCCCGGCGTACCGGGCGTACCGCGACGTGCGGCCCGAGCCGCTCACCCCGCTCACCCGTAGATCGTCTCCCCGTCGGCGCTGTCCTTGCTGATCCGCCGGGCCAGGTAGAGGCCCTCGAGGGCGAGCTCGATGGCGCTGGCCCGCTCGCCGTCGGTGGTCGCGGCGAGCCGCTCGCAGACGGCGTCGTAGACGTCGGACTCGCCGATGACGGGCAGGCCGCGCAGGAACTCGGCGGCGCTCACCCGCTCACCGGTCGTGACGAGGGCGCCGCCCTCGATGGCGTCGACGATGAGGTGCAGGTCGATGCCGCCGAGCCGCTTGCGGCAGGTCTCGGCGGTCGAGGTGCGCAGCAGGTGGGCGAGCACCTCGCGCTCGCGTCCCTCCTCGCCGGACTCGAACTCGATCTTGCCGCGCAGCACGTCGAGCGCGGCCTCCAGGTCGACGACCCGGGCGACGGCCTGCTGCTCGCCGCGGGTCGTCGCGCGGTGCAGCGCGGCCGCCGCGACGGTCTCGGTGCCGGCGATGGCGAACCGCGCGGAGACGCCGGACCGCTGGTCGACGGCGGGGGACGAGCGCAGCGCCCGGGTGAAGCGCGCGACGATCTCGACGAGGGCGTCGGGCACGGTGGCGACGAGGTGCGACTCCTGCCGGATGACGGCCACCTCGTCGTCGAGCTCGCGCGGGTAGTGGGTGCGGATCTCGGCGCCGAAGCGGTCCTTGAGCGGCGTGATGATGCGGCCGCGGTTGGTGTAGTCCTCGGGGTTGGCGCTCGCGACGACGAGCACGTCGAGCGGCAGCCGCAGCACGTAGCCACGGATCTGGATGTCGCGCTCCTCCATCACGTTGAGCATCGCCACCTGGATGCGCTCGGCGAGGTCGGGCAGCTCGTTGATCGCGACGATGCCGCGGTGGCTGCGCGGGATGAGCCCGAAGTGGATGGTCTCGGGATCGCCGAGCCGGCGGCCCTCGGCCACCCTCATCGGGTCGACGTCGCCGATGAGGTCGGCGACGCTGGTGTCGGGGGTCGCGAGCTTCTCGGCGTACCGCTCGTCGCGGTGCCGCCACTCGACGGGCAGGTCGTCACCGCGTTCGGCGGCCCGTCGCTTCGACTCCACGGTGATCGGCTCGAACGGGTGCTCGCCCAGCTCGGACCCGGCGATGACCGGCGACCACTCGTCGAGCAGGCCGACCAGGCTGCGCAGCAGCCGGGTCTTGCCCTGCCCGCGCTCTCCGAGCAGCACGACGTCGTGGCCGGCGAGCAGGGCGCGTTCGAGCTGGGGGATGACGCTGCCGCCGAAGCCGTGCAGCCCGGGCCACGGGTCGTCGCCTGCCGCGAGGGCGGCGAGCAGGTTGTCGCGGATCTCGGCGCGCACGGACCGGGCGACGTGCCCGGAGGCGCGCAGCTCGCCGACGGTGGTCGGGGCGGGACGGTCGCTCATCGCCTCACGATACGTCCGGGTGCGCAGATCCGAGCCGCCGATTTCTCGACCTTGGACAGCGGCCAGGATCCACAGCGCCGTCACAGGTTCCGTGCCAGGTGCGTTCAGGTTCGTCGCCGCACAATGTCGGCTCGGCCGGTGGGGCCGTCCAGGACGAGGGAGAGACCGGCATGTCGGTGCAGGGCGACCCGGGGCAGGGCAGCTGGTGGGGGCCCGTCGAGCCGGCGAGCACGGAACCCGATCCGTGGACGTCGGCCTTGTGGTCCCGACCGGACACCGTTGCCGGCTACGCCCCTCCACTGCCGGTTCGACCCCCGGCGTACACGCCGCCTCCCGAGGGCCCGCGGCGCACCCGCCGCGGCCTGGCAGTGGTCGCCGCGATCCTCGTCGCTGCCCTCCTGGCCGGCGGTGCGGCGCTGACGGGCCTGCTGCGGTCCACGGACGACTCCGCGGCCGCGGCGCCGAGGCCCTCCGCATCGGCGCTGCCCTCCGCGCCGAGCTCACCCACTCGTCCGAGCCCCACGGGCCCGCCGAGCGCCGCCCCGAGCGCACCGCCCGGCGTCGTGCCCGGGGCGCCACCCAGCGAGGCGCCGCAGTCCGACTCGCTGACACCGCAACAGTCCGCCGCGGCAGCAGCGGTGTCCCAGGGCCTCGTCGACGTCAACACGACCATCGGGTACGACGGTGCCCAAGGTGCCGGCACCGGCATCGTGCTGTCCGCCGATGGGCTGGTGATGACCAACCACCACGTCGTCGCCGGGGCGACCGCCATCCGCGTCACCGCCGTCGCCGACGGGAAGACGTACGACGCCACGGTGCTCGGCTACGACAGCACCCACGACGTCGCCGTCCTGCGGCTCAAGGGCGCGTCCGGCCTCACGGTCGCTCCGCTCGGCTCGTCGTCGACGGTGAAGGTGGGCGACGCGGTGGTCGCCGTCGGCAACGCCGGCGGCCGCGGCGGCACCCCGAGCGCCGTCGCGGGGACGGTGCGCGCCCTCGACCAGCAGATCACGGTCCAGGACGAGCGGGACGGCTCGCCCCAGCGGCTGACCGGGCTGATCCAGCTCGATGCCGCCATCGTGCCCGGTGACTCCGGTGGCGCGGTGGTGGACGCCGACGGCAAGGTCGTCGGCCTGGTGACGGCAGCCTCTGCCGGTGCGGGCTCCGGCGACCCGAGCGCGGCCGTCGGCTTCGCCGTGCCGATCGACCAGGCACGGTCGATCGCGCGTCAGATCATCGACGGGCGCTCCTCGAGCACGGTCCACATCGGTGGCACGCCCTTCCTGGGGGTCCAGCTCGTCCCCGGCAGCTCGCTGGGCGCGGCCGGGGCGCAGGTGGCGGGCGTCGTGCCCGGATCGCCGGCGGCGCGGGCCGGCATCCAGCAGGGCGACGAGGTCACCGCACTGGACGGCGACGCGATCGCCTCGGCAGACGCGCTGCACGCCGCCGTGGCCACGCACGAGCCCGGTGACTCCGTGAAGGTCGCCTGGACCGACGCGGCCGGTACGAAGCACCGCGCCACCCTGAAGCTGGGCTCCGGCCCGGTCGGCTGACCCACCACCTTCCGCAACCGAGAGGACTCCGCATGACCACCAACGGCCAGTACCCGGACCAGACCCCCACCGTGAGCGTCCCGGGCGCCGACCACGCGGCACTGCTCGCCGACGCCCTGTTCCAGGTCAAGAAGGTCGTCGTGGGCCAGGACCGTCTGGTCGAGCGGGTCATGGTGTGCCTGCTCGCCGACGGGCACTGCCTCATCGAGGGCTTCCCCGGGCTGGCCAAGACGCTGACCGTGTCGACGATGGCCCAGGCCGTGGGTGGCGGCTTCGCGCGGCTCCAGTTCACTCCGGACCTGGTGCCCGCCGACCTCGTCGGCACCCGCACCTGGCGGCCGTCGCGCGAGGACTTCGTGATCGAGTGGGGCCCGCTGTTCGCGAACATCGTGCTCGCGGACGAGATCAACCGCGCCCCCGCGAAGGTGCAGTCGGCCCTGCTCGAGGCGATGGGCGAACGGCACGTGACGATCGCCGGCGAGACCCGCCCGCTGCCGCGGCCGTTCCTGGTCCTGGCCACCCAGAACCCGCTCGAGTCCGAGGGCGTCTACGCCCTGCCGGAGGCGCAGCGCGACCGGTTCCTCATGCACGTGGTGGTGCAGCAGCCCACGTACGAGGAGGAGGTCGCCATCGCGCACCGGATGTCCGGCCGCACCCCGCAGGCCGAGCAGGTGCTGACGAGCGACCAGCTCGTCGACCTGCAGGCCGTCGTCCGTGACGTCTTCGTCCACCACGCCGTGCAGGACTACGCGGTGCGCCTCGTCATGGCGACCCGCGAGCCGGCGCGCTGGGGCCTGGACGACCTGTCCCGGCTGATCGCGCTGGGTGCCAGCCCGCGCGGCACGCTGGGCCTGCTCTCGTCGGCCCGGGCGCTCGCCGTGCTGCGCGGCCGGCGGTACGCCGTGCCGCAGGACGTGCACGACGTGGCGCCCGAGGTGCTGCGGCACCGCATCACGCTCACCTACGACGCGCTCGCCGAGGGTGTGCACCCCGAGGCCGTCGTGGAGTCGCTGCTGGCCCGGGTGCCTGCACCGAGCATCTCCCCCCAGCAGCAGGGCGCACCGCACGCGGTGACCGCCCCGATGGTGGCGGGATGAGCGCCCCACTGCTCTCGATGGCGGCCTCCGACGCGGCGGCCCGGGCGCAGGTGCTGCGCCGCCTCGAGCTCGCCGTCGCGAACCGCCTCGAGGGGCGGGACAGCGGCGACCACGCCAGCTTCACCTACGGCCCGGGCAGCGAGCGTTCCGGGGCTCGCCCCTACGCCCCGGGTGACGACGCGCGGCTCGTG
Source organism: Ornithinibacter sp. (assembly GCA_035702525.1). GTDB lineage: Bacteria > Actinomycetota > Actinomycetes > Actinomycetales > Dermatophilaceae > Fodinibacter. The sequence goes on from DASSQL010000120.1 coordinate 5,079, forward strand.
GACTGGAACCTGTCGGCGCGCTCGGGTGAGGTCTGGGTGCGGCAGACCGAGGCCGACCGCGAGCTGGAGACCTGGGTCGTCATGGACCGGTCGGCCAGCCTCGACTTCGGCACGGCCGACTGCGAGAAGCGCGACGTCGCGCTGGGGGCCATGGCGGCGTTCGGCATGCTGACCGTGCGTGGCGGCAACCGGTTCGGCGTGCTGCTCGCCGGCACCGACCGGCTGGGGCACCTTCCGGCGCGACGCGGGCGCAGCGCGTTCCTGGCGTCGCTGGCGGTCGTGCACGACTCCCCGCGCGAGTCCGGTGCGCCCGGTCACGGTGCCACGGTGACCGACGCCCTGCGGCGCCTGCCCGTCATCCAGCCGCGCCGCAGCCAGGTCGTCGTCGTCTCGGACTTCCTGGGCGACGACCCCTGGGCGGGGGCGCTCGGCGGCCTCGTCCGCCACCACGACGTCATCGCGGTGCACGTCACCGACCCGCGGGAGCTGACCCTCCCGGAGGTCGGGATGCTGGCCGTGGTCGACACCGAGACCGGCCGGCAGCGCTACGTCCAGTCGGCGTCCCCTGGCCTGCGGGCCCGGTACGCGGCGGCAGCGGCGGCCCGCCACGGCGAGATCGTCCGGCGCATCGAGGCAACGGGTGCCTCGTACCTGCACCTGTCCACGGACCGCGACTGGCTGGGCGACATCGTGCGGTTCGCCTCCGGGCTGCACCGGGCACGACGCGCCCGCCCGGCCGACTCCGTCATCGCGCGCTTCAACCCGGCGGTGGGTCGATGACCTTCCAGTCCGCCTGGCGGCTGGTGCTGCTCGTGCTGCCGCTCGCCCTGCTCGCCGGGTACCTGCTGGTGCAGCGTCGCCGCCACACGCAGGTGCTGCGGTTCACCAGCGTCGACCTCCTCGACTCGGTCGCACCGCGCCGACAGGGGTGGCAGCGGCACGTGCCGGCGGCGGCGATGCTGCTGACCCTCGTGGTACTCACTCTCGCGTTCGCCGAGCCGGCACTGGCGATGCGCACCCCCAAGGACACCGCGACCATCATGCTCACCCTCGACACGTCCGCGTCGATGACCGCGACCGATGTCGCGCCGAGCCGGCTCGCCGCGGCCGAGGCCCAGGCGTCGCAGTTCGTCGAGAAGCTGCCGCGCGGCATCCAGGTCGGCCTGGTGAGCTTCGACGCCTCCGCCCGGCTGCTGGTCCCCCCCACCACGGACCGGGCGCAGCTCACCGCGGCCATCCGGTCGCTGGAGGTCGGTTCGGGCACGGCGACGGCGGCGGGCATCCGGGAGTCGCTCGCTGCGATCGAGGCGGTGCCGAAGGGCTCCACCGGAAAGCCGGTACCGGCGGCGATCGTCCTGATGAGCGACGGGTCGCCGACGATCGGTGACGGCCAGCAGTCGCCGTCCGACGCCGCCGACACGGCGGCGCAGGAGGCGAAGGACCGGGAGGTGCCGGTGAACACGATCGCGTTCGGCACCTCGGGTGGCACGGTGACCATCCAGGGCCAGGACATCGCGGTACCGATCGACCCCGAGTCGATGGCCGGCATCGCGCAGGCGAGCGGCGGGCGGTCGTTCACGGCCGAGAACGCCGACGAGCTGGGCTCGATCTACACGCAGATCGGCCGTGACGTCGCCTACACGGTGCAGACCCGGGACCTGACGGCGGCCTTCGCGGGCGTCGCCCTGCTCCTGGCAGTACTGGCCGCTGCCGGCGCCCTGCGGTGGACCCAGCGGCTGGTCTGACCGCGAGAGGCGCCCGTCAGCGGCGGTTCGTGTAGTTCAGGGCCACCTCGAGGTCGGCGTCGTTGAGCAGGCGCTGCACGGACTGCAGGTCGTCGCGCGACTTGCTCGTGACCCGCACCTCGTCGCCCTGGATCTGGGTCTTGACGCTCTTGGGCCCCTCGTCGCGGATCAGCTTGGTGATCTTCTTCGCGTGCTCGGAGGAGATGCCCTCCTTGAGCGGGATGTCGAGCTTGTACTCCTTGCCCGACAGGCGTGGCCCGGCCTCGGGGATGTCGAGGTGCTTGAGCGAGACGCCCCGCTTGATCAGCCAGGTCTCGACCACGTCGAGCACCGCCTTGCAGCGCTCCTCGGTGTTCGCCTCGATCTTGATGACCTCGCCGGCCAGCTCGATGCGAGCCCCCACGTTCTTGAAGTCGTAACGGTTCGCGACCTCCTTCGCTGCGGTGTTGACCGCGTTCGCCACCTCCTGCTTGTCGTACTTGCTGACGATGTCGAAGCTGCTGTCCGCCACGGGTCCTCCAGTCGATTCGGTGTGTCCGGTCCGGCTTGCTATCCTTCCATGCGCACCAGGCAGGTTGCCCGAGCGGCCAATGGGAGTGGACTGTAAATCCATCGCGAAAGCTTCGAAGGTTCGAATCCTTCACCTGCCACCAGTGCTGAGGGGCCCCGTGACCTGCGCGAACGCGCAGTGTCGCGGGGCCTTTCCCTTGCCCGCGTCCAGATGCACGCCTGCCCGCATGCCGGCTGCGTGAGGCTCGGGCGCCGCACCCGGGGTCCGTGTGCTGCGCCGGGGGCGGCCGGCGGGAGGTGGCGCCGCTAACCCCATCGGGGTGATGGCGGCGACCCGGGCCGGTGGGAGCGTGGGGGGCCAGGAAGAGGACGACCTCGTAGCTGCCTGCGCGAGGACGAACGCCGACGTCGGTGATGCACCCCGGGTGACCACCGTTCTGCGATGAAAGGGACATGCGATGGGACTGCGGCACCACGGGCTGGACGGACCGACCTTCCAGATGCGGCAGAAGGTCTTCGCCATCGGAGACGACTTCTGGATCGAGGACGG
>DASSQL010000121.1:0-10104 GCA_035702525.1 Ornithinibacter sp.
GCGTTCGGAGCGGTCGTGTTCCCGGATTGGCACGAGGCGGCACGTTCCGAGCGGAGGGTTCACGGCCGGTCAGACGTCCGCACGGTGGAAGTTCTGGAAGCTGCGGCTGGCAGTCGGGCCGCGCTGGCCCTGGTAGTGGGACCCGTGCTGCTCGGAACCGTAGGGGTTCTCGGCCGAGGAGGAGAGCCGGAAGAAGGCGAGCTGGCCGATCTTCATCCCGGGCCAGAGCATGATCGGCAGGGTCGCGACGTTGGACAGCTCGAGGGTGACGTGGCCGTTGAAGCCCGGGTCGACGAATCCTGCGGTCGCGTGGGTGAGCAGACCGAGCCGCCCGAGGCTGGACTTGCCCTCGACGCGGGCCGCGAGGTCGTCGGGGAGCGCCACCGTCTCGAGGGTGCTGCCGAGCACGAACTCGCCGGGGTGGAGCACGAACCCCTCGGCCGGGTCGACCTCGACGAGGCGGGTCAGGTCGGCCTGGTCCTGGCTCGGGTCGATGACCGGGTACTTGTGGTTGTCGAACAGCCGGAAGAACTTGTCGAGCCGCACGTCGATGCTGCTGGGCTGCACCATCTCGGGGTCCCACGGATCGATCCGGACCCGTCCGGACTCGATCTCGGCCCTGATGTCGCGGTCGGAGAGCAGCACGGCGTCAGGGTACCCGTGGGGCCCGTCGCGGTGGGGGAGGTGGCTACCGGAGGGGGCTCGCGGTTGGGTTAGACTTCCGGGCGCCGGGGCGGTCGCGGTATGGCCTGCGACCCGGCACGCCGGTGTAGCTCAATGGTAGAGCGCCAGCTTCCCAAGCTGGACACGCGGGTTCGATTCCCGTCACCGGCTCTGAACGACGAGTGACCGGACACGCTTTTCGTCCGGTCACTCGTCGTTCACTGGTGAGGTTGCCGGGAATCGGCGGGTCCCACGCTCTGCGTGGGCGGAGTTCGGCGCGAGCGGAGCGAGCTGCGCACGACGGGTCCCGTCACCGGCTCTGAACGACCAGGGGCTCGGCCGCGGCCGAGGGGCCTGTCGGCGATACGACAGACCCCTCGGCGGGTGGGACCACAGGTCCGTTTCGGCTACTGCACCGTGAACGGTCCCGCGACGCCACCCAGGGTGGACTCGATCCAGATGGTCGCCGGCTTGGTGTCGAGCGGTGGTGCGGTCGACCGGAACCGTCCGTCGAACACACCTCCGGTCGCCGGGGGCGCCGCGGCGGTGACGGCCGCCTGCCCGAGGGACACGCCACTCAGGGAACCCTTGTGGATCGTGATGGTGCCGCCGACCACCGAGCTCGACCCGGTGACCCGGAAGTCTCCGAGCTTCCACCTCGCCGTGGCGATGGCGACCTGGTCGGGCACCGGTGTCACGGTGACGTCGTCGCTCTTGCTCCCGGCGGCCGTGGTGACCGTGAGCCGGAAGGTCAGCGGGGTGTTCGTCATCGGGTACTTGAACAACCGCAGCTGGAAGCTCGGCGTCGCCGTGCTCGCCCCGGTGATGGTGACGAAGTCCGGGTCGCTGCTCGGCATCGGGGTGGTGGTCCCGGGGCTGAGCTGCACCCAGGCGTAGGTGCCACCGGGGGTCGATCCGCTGGCGGTCAGGTTGACCGTCGTCGCGGTGGTGGCGCGGTTGATCCGCTGGTCGGGGCCGGCGTTGGCGACCACGGCGCCCTGCGGCGTCAGCGGTCCGACCTTGGCGGACGGGTCACCGGCACCGTTGACGTTGACCGCGGTGACGGTGAAGAACACCGGCACGTCGGGAGCCAGGCCGGTGATGGTGACCGAGCGCGCTGCCGTCTCCTCCGGCGTGGTGACCTGGGGGGCCCCCACCGTGGCGCCGGCGGCATCGAAGGCCTGCACCGAGAACGAGGTGATCGAGGGGTCCGGAGCCGTCAGGTTCAAGGTCACGGAGCCCACGCCGACGCTGGTGCTGGCCACGACCGGCGCCGCAGGCGTCGGGGTGTTGGTGATGACGTACTGCTCCTCACCGATCAGCGAGACGTTGCCGGCCGGGTCGAAGGCGACGAACTTCAGGTCGGTGTCGACCGTGACAGGGATCGGTCCGGTGTAGCGCGTGGCGCTGGCGTCGAGGATGTCGCCAAGGACCGGGTCAACCCCGTTGGTGGTGAAGTAGATGTCCGAACCGGCTTCGTTCGCCGTGAGAGTGACGTTGCGGGCCGTGGCGTACGACCCGCCGACCGGCGATGCCGTGACCGTCGGAGGCGTCACGTCCGTCACAGGGACTGCATGCACCGGCGGGAAGGTCTGGCCCACACTGCTCACCGCGACGACCTCGATGTCGTAGCTCTCCGTCGCCGACAACCCGGTGATGGTGGTGCCGGTTGCGGCCGGGTTGGCGATCCGCTTGCCGACCTCGACCTGCTCACCAGCAGCGTTGGTGGTCGCGGCCACCGCGGTGGCCCGGTAGCCCGTGATCGCCGGGGTTCCCGGGACCGCCACGGCCGGGGTCCAGGTCAGCTTGACCCCGCCCGACACGTTGACGGCGCTGATGTCGGTCGGCCCGGGGGGGCCCGACTGCAACGGTCCGTTGGGGCACCCGCCGAACCCGGGGCCACCCGGCTCGCCGAACTCGGCGATGGTGACGCCCTGGCGGTTTCCGGCAAGGTCGACGAACTGCCACGACAGCAGCCGCTCACCGAGCGTTGCGTTGGCGGCGATGACCGCGGTGTCCGGGTTGTCGAAGACGTACGTGGCCCGGAAGGTGTTCGGGCCGTCCAGGCCGAACTCGAGTGCCGACGAGTAGCCGCCCCTCGGGGCGGGGGTCAACGGGCCCGGGATCGCCCTGATGTCGCGGCGCGCGACCTCGGTGTCGATCAGGGCCGGCTCCACGATGCGCTGCTCGGTGTTGTTCGGGTCGACACCGGCGCCGATGTGCCCCGTGATGGTGACCGTCGACCCGCTGACGCTGGCGTCCTGGGTGACGAAGGCGTCCTGTACCTCGGTGTCACCGACCACGGTCCCACCGAAGCTGATCGACGCCACGTCCCCGGTCAGGAGGTCGGGCGTCACCTTCAGCGAGGTCCCGTTGCCCCAGCACACTCCGCCGGGGTGGTTGATCTCGAAAGCGACGTCGCCGCCGGAGACCACGCCGGTGGCCGAGCCGACGACCTTGTTGCCGAGCGACGGCCTGGTCACGGTCACCGTGGCGGTCTCGCCCTTGTGCTCGCTGTAGCCCTGGATCGAGATGAAGTCGCGGTTGGGGAAGATGAGGAGGTTGTCCGGGAAGGTCGGGAGCACCGCGGCGGAGGCACTCTCCGCCATGACCATGGCGCCACCGGACAGGCCTACGAGGAGGAGCCCGGTCAGTGCGACGCGAGCACCTTTCCGACCTCTGTCCGCAGCAGTGGGGCGGTTGAGTTTCATGAGGTGGCCTTTCTGTGTTCGGGGGGCGAAGGCTCGGTGGCAATGCCCACGGCGACCCGGCTGTGCCTGGTCTCCGCACAGCAGTGAAGCAACGAGAAGTTGGGGAATCCTTGGGCTCCGGGAAGGCGACTCCCGACCGTGCACCGGCCTGCCTGCCGCGCGGCTGAGAAGCGTCCCGCGCCGCGTTGGCCTGATTGGCGGGCACCACGCGTCACAGGCGATTACCCTCGTCCCAGGCCGAGCAGGGGCTCCGGCCGTGCCAGAAGACCGCCACGAGGGGCCCCCATGCGCTTGCCACACTCCACCCGCTCCGCCCGTTCCGCCCTCGGCGCCGTCGCCGCCGGGGCCCTGTTGCTGGCGGCTTCACCCACGGCATCGGCCGCGGTCGGGGCCCAGCCGACGACTCCCACGGCCGACACGACGTCGAACTTCGCCGCCGCCGCCGCGTACGCGCCGTCGGCCGCCGACGTCCGGATGAAGTCCGCGCTCACCTCCCGCGCGACGACCGCCCGGTTCGGCACGGCGTTCAGCGGCGCCGTGGTCGACGCCGAGTCGAACGCCACGGTGTGGGGGAAGAGCAGTGGCACGTACCGGATGCCGGCCTCGACGAACAAGCTCGTGACCGCGTCCAACGCCCTCACCCTCTTCGGCCCGGACAAGCGGTGGACGACCCAGGTGCGGGCCGGCTCGGCCGCCAACCGGGTGATCCTGCTCGGCGCGGGTGACCCGAGCCTGAGCAGCGCCAGCATCGACGCGATGGCGAAGACGACGGCCGCCGCCCTCCGGGCGAAGGGTGTGACGACCGCTCGCGTCTACATCGACGACGACGTGTTCCCCACCCCCTCGCTGGCGTACGGGTGGAAGGAGAGCTACGTGCCCGACTCGGTCGCACCCGTGCGCGGTCTGGTGCGCGACCAGCGCAACAGCGCCGACACCAGCGCCGAGGCGGGCGACTACTTCCGCGACCGGCTCAGGGTCTACGGCCTGACCGGCACCGGCTACTACGGTCGCACCAACGCCGTCGCCGGCTCTGCCATCCTCGCCAGGAGCGCCGGCTCCCCCCTGTCGACGATGGTCCGGACGATGCTGCTCAACAGTGACAACGAGATCGCCGAAGCGCTGCACAAGCTGGTGGGCAGGCAGCTGGGCTATGGCGCCTCGTGGACCGGCGCTCGTACGGCCCAGGCCAAGCAGATGGCCACGCAGAAGCTCTCGATCGGCACGCTGTACGACGGCTCGGGCCTGTCACGGGCCGACCGGCTCACCGCCCAGCAGCTGGCCCGGATCGTCGACCGCGGCATCGACGCGCGTACCCAGGCCACGCTGTGGCCGCTGAAGTCCGGGTTGCCGACCGCCGGTGTCACCGGCACGCTGGCCAGCCGGTTCACGACCACGGCCTCGAAGTGCGCCGTCGGTGACGTGTACGCGAAGACCGGCACGCTCAGCGACGTCGTCTCCCTCGCGGGCTGGACCATGGGCGCCGACGGTCGGGTCAAGACCTTCGCCTTCCTCGTCAACGGCAAGTCCTCCACGACCACACTGAAGCAGAACGTCGACATGCTCGCCGCCACGGTTTCCGGGTGCTACTGAGCTACCGGGTGTCCGAGCCCTAGGCTCGGGCCGTGACCGAGATCGCCGGGACCCCACCGGATGCCGTGCTCGACGGCGAAGGGCTCCCCACCGACCGCCCCCGCACCGTCGGGCGGCGGATCGTGTCGGGGTTCTTCAGCTACGGCCTGGTGGTCCTCGCCGTCTACTACCTGCTCTCGAACCTGCAGGAGGGCGACTGGACGTCGGCCATCGCGCTGATCACCTGGCAGATGCTGGTGGTCTCCGTCGTCCTGGGCGTGGTCAACCTCGCCACCAACTGGCCACCCATCGTCGTGGCCCTCCCCGGGCTCAAGGTGCGCGAGGCCGCCGTCACCAACACGGCCGGGGCCGCCCTGTCGAACACGGTGCCCGAGGGTGGCGCCGTCGCGACGGGCCTGAACTACGCGATGCTGCGGTCCTGGGGCTTCACCCTGGGTGACACCACCTCCGAGGTGATCGTCACGGGCACCTGGTCGCAGATGACGAAGTACATCCTCCTGGCGATCGGGCTCGTCGTCGTGACGCTCCAGGGCTGGGGGCCCACCTGGGTGGTGTGGGTGGCGCTCGGACTCACCGCGCTCGTCGCGGTGGCGGTCGTGCTGCTCACCCTCATCCTGCGCAGCGAGCGGTTCGCGTCCCGGCTGGGGGCCGGGTGCGACCGGCTCGTCGGCCGCCTTCGCCGTCGCGTCGCGCGCATCGCCGATCCCGGGCTCACCGAGGGGCTGCCCCTCTTCCGCGCCCAGATGGTGCGCCTGCTGCGCCTGTGCTGGGGCCGGCTCACCGCGACGATGGTCGCCTCCCAGCTCACCGTCGTGCTGGTGCTCGGCATCTGCGTGCGGATGCAGGGCCTGGACGAGTCGACCATCTCGTGGGCCGTGATCCTGGTGGCCTGGGGGTTGGTGACCTTCGCCTCGCTGCTGATCCCCACCCCCGGTGGCCTCGGCGTCGCCGAGGTGGTGCTCGTCGGGGTGCTCGGCCACGGGCTGCCCGCGTCCGACGAGGCTGCGGTGCTGGCGGCCGTGCTGCTGTACCGCATCGCGACGTTCCTGGTCCCCATCCCGATCGGCCTGGTGACCTACCTCTACTGGCGGATGTCCACGGCCTGGCGACGCCCGGTCAACTCCCGCGGGCCGAGCGCCGACCCTACGCTCGACCGATGACCGCAACCGCCCTCACCCTCGCTGCCCTGCTGGCCGCGACGGTGACGAGCGGGTTGTTGGCGGGCGTCTACCTCCTCTACGCCCACACCGTGATGCCGGGTCTGGGGCGGCTCGACGACCAGGCCTTCGTCGGGGCCTTCCAGGCGCTCGACCGAGCCATCGTGAACCCGTGGTTCATGGCGTTGGGGTTCCTCGGCACCCCCGTGCTCGGCGCACTCGCCCTGGCCCGCACCTGGGGTGAACCCGCGGCCGCGTGGGTCGCGACCGCCCTCGTGCTCACCGTCGCGGCGATGGTCGTGACCGCCCGGGTGCACCTGCCGCGCAACGACGCCCTCAAGGCAGCCGGCGAGCCCCGCGACCTGCCGCCCGCCGACCTGGCGGCGGCCCGCGCCGGCTTCGACGAGACACGCTGGGCCCGCTGGAACCTGGTGCGCGTCGTCACCTCGATCGCCGCGACCGGCTGCCTCGCCTGGGCGCTCGTGCTCACCGGGCGCGCCACCAGCTGAGCCGCCACGCCCCAGGGACTCCGACCGCCGCGCCGGGTCAGCCGGGGATCAGCCAGCCGAGAGTGGTGACGATGCCGACCACGGCGAACAGCACGAACGCCACGGCCAGCACCCAGGCGATGAACCAGGCGAAGTCGAAACCGCCGATCTCCTCCTCCTCGCCCAGCCCCGCCGCCTCGTCGGCCGCCGCGACCTCGGCGACGGCGGCCGCCTCCGTGTTCAGGGCGCGCTCCCGCAGCGCCTCGACCCGCCGCGGTCGCGGCTGGGACCGGGCCGAGGCCGGCAGCCCCGCCCACATCACGGCGAAGTCGTCGTGCGCCTGCTCGCGCCACGCGGCGACCGCCGTGTCGACGTCGGGGCCCTTCGCGCCGGCGGCGAACCACACCGAGCCCGCCCGCGGCAGGTCGCCCATCTCGAAGAGCACCTCCCCGAGCTCGACGAGCGCATCGGTGTCGCGGGCACCCTCCACGTAGCCCACGAGCACGTCCCGTGCCTTCCAGAGCTGACCCGCCTCGCGCGCCTCCCGGGCCTGGCGCACCGGACCGGATGCCGGGCGGTCGTCGGTCATCGCGGTCCTTCCGTCGAGCGAGCCACCGAGACCACGCGCAGCGCCACCATCGTGGCGAGCACGAGGCCGATGAGCAGCACGGCCATCCCCATCGACGGCACCAGCAGGGCCACGGCCAGGCAGAGCACCGTGACCACGGCCGCCGGCACCATCGTCGCCACCGTCTCGCGGTCGCTCATCGCGTGCAAGCCGGACAGCGCGAGCGCGACGACCGACACGGCCACGGCGAGGGCGATCGCGATGGGGCGCGTCCCGGCATCCGCCTCACCCTCGATCACGTCGACCGCGGCCGCGAGCGCCGCGCCCACCGCGGCGATCGACGCGAACACCGGCAGGTGGCCGTAGCCGAAGACCCAGACCGCGCGCGGGTTCTCGACGATGCTCGCGTGGTCGCGCGAGAAGTACATCCACCACAGCGAGAACACGATGAGCAGCCCCCCGGCGACGAGCGGCGCCAGCGCCCAGGTCAGGCCGCCACCCTCGGGCGACATGACCTGCTGGATCGCCAGGACCGACGACAGGATCACCTCACCGAGCACGATGATCGTGAGCAGCCCGTACCGCTCGGCGATGTGGTGGGGGTGGAACGGGGTGTAGCCGTGCCGCTGCTCGGCGAGCACGGGCACGAGCAGCTCCAGGCCGACCAGGAAGAAGAAGGAGGGGATGTACCAGGACTCGGGCACGCCGAGGCGCGCGATCCAGAGCACCTGCACGACCGTGATCCCCCCGGCGTACCAGAGCGCGGTCTGCCGCCGTTCCGGGTGGCCCGCGGCGGCCCGCAACCACAGCCCGACCATGGCGAACCGCATGATCGCGTAGCCGAGCACGACGGCGACGGACTGGCCGTCCGTGAAGATGTCCGGCACCCCGGCGGCGAGGAACAGCGCCCCGACCATGATGACGAAGGTGAGCAGCCGGAAGACCACGTCGTCGTTGTCGTAGGCCGAGGCGAACCAGGTGTAGTTCAGCCAGGCCCACCAGATCGCGAACCAGGTCATCGAGTAGCCCAGGACCGTGCCGTAGTGCGCCTCGGCGAGCCCGTGGTGCAGCTCGGCGGCGTTGCTCGCGATGGCCACCACGAAGACGAGGTCGAAGAGCAGCTCGAGCGGGGTCGAGGCGCGCCCGTGCTCGCCGGTGTCGCGCGCGACCACGGGTCGACGCAACGGCACGGGGACGATGCTCACGAGGTGAGTATGCCGTCGGGTCAGTCGGGTGGTGCCCGGCTCGCCCGACCGGCTGCACGAGGAGCAGTCCGACGACGCCTTAGGGGGAGTTCGGTGTGTCACACCCGACCGACCCTTGCGTTTGTTACCGACCGGTAGCACACTGGTAAGCAAGCGCTCACTGACCCGACCGGGAGGACCACAGGCCATGGGCCACTACAAGAGCAACCTGCGTGACATCGAGTTCAACCTCTTCGAGGTGCTCGGCCGTGGCGACGTGCTGGGCACGGGCCCGTACGAGGCCATCGACGCCGACACCGCCCGCGAGATGCTCAAGGAGGTCTCGCGCCTGGCGGAGAACGAGCTGGCCGAGTCCTTCCAGGACAGCGACCGCAACCCGCCCGTCTACGACCCGCAGACGCAGGTCGTGACGATGCCCGAGTCGTTCCGGAAGTCCTTCGACGCCTACCGCGACAGCGGCTTCTGGGCCATCGACCTGCCCGCCGAGCTCGACGGCACGGTCGCTCCCCCCAGCCTGCGCTGGGCCGTCAACGAGATGCTGCTCGGCTCCAACCCTGCGGTGGCGATGTTCGCGGCCAGCTACGGGTTCGCCAAGCTGCTGTACGCCCTCGGCAACGACGACCAGAAGAAGCTCGCGCACTGGATCGTGGAGAAGGGCTGGCACTGCACGATGGTGCTGACCGAGCCCGATGCCGGGTCCGACGTCGGCGCCGGCCGCACCAAGGCGACCCAGAACGACGACGGCACCTGGACCGTGAGCGGCGTCAAGCGCTTCATCACCAGCGCCGAGTCCGACATGGTCGACAACGTCGTGCACTTCGTGCTCGCCCGTCCCGAGGGTGCCGGCCCCGGCACCAAGGGGCTCTCGCTCTTCATCCTCACCAAGTACGCCGTCGACCTCGAGACCGGTGAGCTCGGCGAGCGCAACGGCGTCTACGTCACCAACGTCGAGAAGAAGATGGGCCTGAAGGTCTCCACGACCTGCGAGCTCACCTTCGGCGGCGAGAAGCCGGCCGTCGGCACCCTGCTCGGCGACGCCCACGACGGCATCGCGCAGATGTTCCACGTCATCGAGAACGCCCGGATGATGGTCGGCACCAAGGCGATCGCCACCCTGTCGACCGGTTACCTCAACGCGCTCGACTACGCCAAGCAGCGCGTGCAGGGCGCCGACCTCACCCAGTCGACCGACAAGACCGCCCCGCGCGTCACGATCACGCACCACCCCGACGTGCGGCGCTCGCTGATGACCCAGAAGGCCTACTCCGAGGGCCTGCGCGCCCTGGTGCTCTTCACCGCCAGCCAGCAGGACATCGTCGACCAGCAGCTGCTCTCCTCGGGCTCCGAGGCGTTCGAGAAGGGCTCGGCCGCCGACATCGCCAGCCGGGTCAACGACCTGCTGCTGCCGATCGTCAAGGGCCTGGGCTCCGAGCGGGCGTGGGTGCTGCTGGGCACCGAGTCGCTGCAGACCTTCGGCGGCTCCGGCTTCCTGCAGGACTACCCGGTCGAGCAGTACGTGCGCGACGCGAAGATCGACACGCTCTACGAGGGCACCACCGCCATCCAGGGCCTGGACTTCTTCTTCCGCAAGATCGTCAAGGACAAGGGCCAGGCGCTGACCTACCTGTCCACGCAGATGCAGGAGTTCGCCAAGGACCTCGGCGCCCACGAGGGCCGGCTCGACCACGACCGCGAGCTGCTCGGCCAGGGCCTCGAGGACGT
>DASSQL010000122.1:0-2536 GCA_035702525.1 Ornithinibacter sp.
TGACCGGCCCGTGGGAGGCCGTCGAGCAGTCCGGCGCCACCCCCGTGCTCCTGTCCACGCAGGACGGCACGGTGCAGGCCTACAACCACCTCGACAAGGGCGACACCTTCGACGTCGACCTCACCGTGGCGTCGGCCGACGTGGCCGACTACGCCGCGCTCGTGCTGCCCGGCGGCGTCGCCAACCCCGACGCGCTGCGCACCGATGCCGATGCCGTCGCGTTCGTGCGCCAGTTCGTGCAGTCGGGCAAGCCGGTGGCCGCGATCTGCCACGCGCCCTGGACGCTCATCGAGGCCGACGTCGTGCGCGACCGCCACCTCACCTCGTGGCCGAGCCTGCAGACCGACCTGCGCAACGCCGGTGCGACCTGGGAGGACCGGGAGGTCGTCGTCGACGACAACCTGATCACCAGCCGCAACCCCGACGACCTCCCGGCGTTCAACCGCGAGCTCACCGCCGCGCTGGCGGCATCCGTGACCGCCTGACCGGGTCCGCCTCGACCGACGCCCGCCGCGCCTCAGGCGTGGGCGGGCGTCGCCGCGTCGGCGTCGAGCCCGCGGGACGCGCGGATGACCTCGACGAACCGCACCATGATGTCGTTGAGCCCGAAGTCCTTCGGCGTGAACACCTCGGCGACGCCAAGCGCCTTGAGCCGCACGGCATCCGCCTCGGGGATGATGCCGCCGACGATCACCGGCACGTCACCCGCGCCGGCTGTGCGCATCAGGTCGAGCACCTCGGGCACGAGCTCCATGTGCGAGCCGCTCAGGATCGAGATGCCCACGAGGTGCACGTCCTCGGCCACGGCCGCCCCGACGATCTGCTCAGGCGTCAGCCGGATGCCCTGGTAGATGACCTCGAACCCGGCATCCCGGGCCCGCACGGCGATCTGCTCGGCCCCGTTCGAGTGGCCGTCGAGCCCGGGCTTGCCGACGAGCAGCCGCAGCCGCTCGCCGAGCTCCTCGCCGGTGCGGGCCACCATCGCCCGCACGTCGACCAGCGCCTCGGAGCCGGCCCCGACGCCGACCGAGCCGCTGACCCCGGTCGGCGCCCGGAACTCCCCGAACACCTGGCGCAGCGCCCCGGCCCACTCCCCCGTGGTCAGTCCGGCCCGCGCACACTCCAGGGTCGCCTCCATCAGGTTCGTGTCGGTGCCCGCGTCGGCGACCAGACGAGCCAGCGCGGATGCCGCGCGCTCCCGGCGCTCCGGGTCGGCGTCGCGCTCCTCCCGCCAGCGACGGACCGCGGCGACGGCGGCGGCCTCGACCCCGGCATCCACGCTCTGGATCGCGGTCTCGAGGTCGGCGGTGAGCGGGTTGGGCTCGGTGGTCTCGAAGCGGTTGACGCCGACGACGACGTCCTCACCGGCCTCGATCCGCCGGCGCCGGCGCGAGTGCGAGGCCACCAGCTCGCTCTTCATGTAACCGCCCTCGACGGCCGGCACGGCCCCACCCATCTCCTGCACCCGGTCGATCTCGGCGCGGGCGCCCTCGACGAGCTCGGCCACCTTCGCCTCGACCACCGTGGACCCCTCGAAGAGGTCGTCGTACTCGAGCAGGTCGCTCTCGTAGGCCAGCACCTGCTGGATGCGCAGCGACCACTGCTGGTCCCACGGCCGCGGCAGCCCCAGGGCCTCGTTCCACGCGGGCAGCTGCACGGCCCGGGCGCGAGCGTCCTTCGACATCGTCACGGCGAGCATCTCGAGCACGATGCGCTGCACGTTGTTCTCCGGCTGGGCCTCGGTGAGCCCGAGCGAGTTCACCTGCACGCCGTAGCGGAAGCGCCGCTGCTTGGGGTCGGTGACCCCGTAGCGCTCGAGGGTCAGCTCGTCCCAGAGCTGCACGAAGGCGCGCATCTTGCACATCTCCTCGACGAAGCGCACACCGGCGTTGACGAAGAACGAGATCCGGGCGACGACCTCGCCGAAGCGCTCCGGGGGCACCTGGCCGGAGTCGCGCACGGCATCCAGCACGGCGATCGCGGTGCACATGGCGTAGGCGATCTCCTGCACCGGTGTCGCCCCGGCCTCCTGCAGGTGGTAGCTGCAGATGTTGGTCGGGTTCCACTTCGGGATCTCGGCGACGGTGTAGGCGACCATGTCGGTGATCAGCCGCAGCGACGGGGCGGGCGCGAAGACGTAGGTGCCTCGCGACAGGTACTCCTTGATGATGTCGTTCTGGGTGGTGCCCGCGAGGGCGTGCACAGCCGATGCCGGGTCCTCCCCCGCGTCGAGCGCCTGCTCCTCCGCGGCCACCTGGTAGAGGGCCAGCAGCCACATCGCGGTGGCGTTGATCGTCATCGAGGTGTTCATCTTCGACAGCGGGATGTCGGCGAACAGGGCGCGCATGTCACCGATGTGCGAGATCGGCACGCCCACCTTGCCCACCTCGCCACGAGAGAGCACGTGGTCGGGGTCGTAGCCGGTCTGGGTGGGCAGGTCGAACGCGACGGACAGGCCGGTCTGGCCCTTGTCGAGGTTGCGGCGGTACAGCGCGTTGCTCGCAGCGGCGCTGGAGTGACCGGCGTACGTGCGCAT
>DASSQL010000123.1:0-2179 GCA_035702525.1 Ornithinibacter sp.
CCGTTGTCGAGGGTGACCAGGGCGAGGATGCCGGCGCCGCCGGGGAGCGTGACGTCCTGCACCGGGGTGCGGGTCACGACCTCCTCGGGCAGGCCGGGTGCGGTGACCGGGGTCGGGGTGGTCGTCGTCATGGCTCAGGCCTCCTGGCCGTAGTCGGCGTGGTGCGGGTTCTCCCAGATGACGCAGCCGCCCATGCCGATGCCGATGCACATCGCGGTCAGGCCGTAGCGCACCTCGGGGTGCTGCTCGAAGTGGCGGGCGAGCTGGCTCATCAGCCGCACGCCCGAGGACGCGAGCGGGTGCCCGGTGGCGATGGCGCCGCCCCACGGGTTGACCCGCTCGTCGTCGTCGGCGATGCCGAAGTGGTCGAGGAACGCGATGACCTGGATGGCGAACGCCTCGTTGAGCTCGAACAGGCCGATGTCCTCGATCGTCAGGCCGGCCTTGCGCAGCGCCTTCTCGGCGGCCGGGACCGGGCCGATGCCCATGACTTCGGGCTCGACGCCGACGAACGCGTACGACACCATCCGCATGCGCACCGGCAGCCCCAGCTCGGTGGCGGCGGTCTCGGAGGCCAGGATGCAGGCCGTGGCGCCGTCGTTGAGGCCGGCGGCGTTGCCCGCGGTGACGTTGCCGTGGGGGCGGAACGGCGTCTTGAGGGCGCCGAGCTCCTCGAGCGTGGTGCCGGGTCGCGGCGGCTCGTCGACGGTCGCGAGGCCCCAGCCCTTCTCCACGTGCCGGGTGGCGACGGGCACCAGGTCGGGCTGCACGAGCCCGTTCGCGTAGGCGGCGGCCAGCTTGCGCTGGCTGTTCACCGCGTACGCGTCGCAGCGCGCCTTGGTGAGCGCAGGGAAGCGGTCGTGGAGGTTCTCGGCGGTCTTGCCCATGACCAGCGCCGACTCGTCGACGACCCGCTCGGAGATGATCCGGGGGTTCGGGTCGATGCCCTCACCCATCGGGTGGCGGCCCATGTGCTCGACACCGCCCGCGATGGCGATGTCGATCGCGCCGACGCCGATCGACGAGGCGATGTTGGTCACGGCGGTCATCGCGCCGGCGCACATCCGGTCGATGGAGTAGCCCGGCGTGGTGTTCGGGAGCCCGGAGAGCAGCGCCGCGAGCCGGCCGAGGGTGAGGCCCTGGTCACCGATCTGGGTGGTCGCGGCGATGGCGACCTCCTCGACGCGGTCCTTGGGCAGCTCGGGGTGTCGCCGCAGCAGCTCGCGGATGCACTTGATGACGAGGTCGTCGGCGCGGGTCTGGGCGTACATGCCCTTCTCGCCGGCCTTGCCGAACGGGGTGCGGACGCCGTCGACGAAGACGACGTCCTGGAGCGCGCGTGGCACGAAGGGCCTCCCGGGGGTGGGGTGGGATCGGCCCGGTCACCCCGGGCCCTGAGGGTCCACGGTACTAAGCGGACGCTTAGTGCCCTAGGGGGGTGGGGGTGAGAGGCGTCACGCCGGCCCGGGCGACTGGATCTGGATCAGGTTGCCGCAGGTGTCGTCGAACACCGCCGTGGTCACCGGACCCATCGAGGCCGGCGGCTGGGTGAAGACCACGCCCAGGGCGGTGAGCCGGGCGTGCTCGGCCTCGACGTCGTCGACGGTGAAGGCGGTGAACGGGATGCCGTCGGCCACGAGCGCGTCCTTGAACGGTCCGGCCGCGGGGTGCTGGTCGGGCTCGAGCAGGAGCTCGACCCCGTCCGGGGCGTCCGGGCTGACGACGGTGAGCCAGGCGAACTCGCCCATCGGCACCTCGTGCTTCTTCCGGAACCCGAGCACGCGGGTGTAGAAGTCGAGCGCCTTGGCCTGGTCGTCGACGAGCACGCTCGTCAGGGTGATCCGCATCGTCAGGTCCTCTCGTCGGGGTGGCGCCACCGCTCGCGCAGCGGTGCCAGGGGAGCGGTGTCGAGGTGGTGGAAGGTGTAGCGGCCCTCGCGTCGCCGGTGCACGAGCCCGGCCGTCTCGAGCACGTCGAGGTGCTGCGAGATCGCCTGCCGGCTCGAGGTCAGGCCGTGCGTGCTGGCCATCCGCGCACACAGCTCGAACAGGGTCTGGCCGTCGCGTTCGGCCAGGGAGTCGAGCAGGGCGCGTCGGGTGGGGTCGGCGAGGGCCCTGAACACGGCATCCGCATCATCCACGTCCGTGACGATAGGCAAGCATCTACTTGCCTGTCAACG
>DASSQL010000124.1:0-4395 GCA_035702525.1 Ornithinibacter sp.
GTCCCCGACTGACGGACGACAGCGTTCAGACGTCCAGTCACGACGACGACCTGGTCGAGGTGCAGGGCGCCCGACCGTCGGAGCCGCTGCTCGTGCGCCGTGGCTGGCTGCGCGACCACCTGTCGAAGGCTCCACCCCTCCGACGCCGGGCCCGGAAGCGAGCCCGCCCGATGTTCGTGCCCTGCGACCCGCTCACCGGCGCACGCCTCGACCCCGGCGACCACCTTGCGAGCAACGCCTACCGGCCCAGCGACCAACTCTCCGCGCTGGTCCGCGCCCGCGACGGCCGCTGCCGCTTCCCCGGCTGCTCCATCACCGCCCGCTTCTGCGACCTCGACCACGTCAGGCCCTGGCCCACCGGACCCACCGCAGCCCGCAACCTGCTCACCCTCTGCCGCCGACACCACCGCATCAAACAACGACCCGGCTGGCGCCTCCACCTGACCCCCGACGGCACCGCCACCTTCACCGACCCCACCGGGCGCCAGCGCACCACCACGCCCGTGAACGCCCTACAGGCGCTGGTCCTCGCCGCCGACACCGTCGCTGACTCACCAGCGCCGCCCACCGCGGACGCCCTCTCCGACGGGCCTGGCACCGCTACGACGTGGAGCGCGCTCGAGAACCAAGTCCAGTTCCTCCTCGAGCACGCCCGCCAGCCACCCCGGGCACAACACCCATGGCTGCCTTCGACCCACCGCCGCTGCACCAGCACAGCCGACCTGCGAGCCGGGCTCGCCCGGCGACGGGCCACGGCCGCGATGACCGACGCACCGCCCTTCTGAGACCGCGGGGCAGCATCGAGCGATGACGCTCCGACCACGGCCCAGCCCGGCGGGTGCGTCTCTTCGGCCGAGCCCGGCAGCGGCGCGCTGTCGACCACCTAGCCCGACAGCGAGGCGCGCTGTCGACCGCCGAGCCCGGCAGCGGCGCGCTGCCGACCACCGAGCCCAGCAGCGGTCGATCAGGCCTCGCGAGGCACGGTGCCGCGCACCCACCACGCCGTCGCGCTGAGGTCGAACGGTCCCTCCCCCACCGTGGCGGCCACCTCGTCGCGCAAGGCGGTGCGGGCGGCATCCGAGAGGCCGGCGACGTACTCGCCGGCCGGGCCCTGGCCACGCAGGAACGGCTCCCAGTAGTCGTCGAAGTCCTCGAAGCTGGTCGAGACCCCCACCCGGCTGCCGTCGACGTCGTCGAGGCCCGAGCGCTGCCACAGGTCGATGAGCCCACCGGGCCGCCCCAGCGGCATGGTCGCCTCGTCCTGGCCGACCACCGTGGGGTCGAGCCGCGCGGCGGCGTCCCACAGGGTGCGCAGCATCTGCATCCGCTCGCCGTAGTCCCACACCGCGGCGGCCAGCACGCCGCCGGGCCGGGTGACCCGGCGCATCTGCGCGACCGCGCGGTCGGCGTCGGGGACGAAGGTGAGCACGAGGAGGGCGACGGCGGCATCCACCGAGTCGTCGTCGAGCGGCAGGTTCCCGGCCTCGCCCACCTCGAAGCGCACCCGCGACGCGACCAGGCCAGCACGCTCGCGCGCCGCCTCGACGAACGGAACCGACGGGTCGACGCCCACGACCTGGCAGCCCGGCCAGCGCTCCGCGACCGCCCGGGTGAGGTTGCCGGTGCCGCAGCCGACGTCGAGCACCCGGGTCGGCTCCCCCAGCTCGACGGCGTCGAGGAACCGGGGTGCGAGCTCCTGGCTCCAGCGACCCATGAACCGGTCGTAGGCCCTCGCGTCACCGAACACCCGACCACCGTGGCACCGCGCGCCCGCTGACGCCAGCGGACCGACCGGACGACGCGTGGATGACGAGTGGGTGACGCTCCCTGCAAGCGCCACCCACTCGCCCCCCGAGCACCCTCGGCCTCTGTTCCGCGGGCGCGGACGACCCCCTGCGGCCGTCCTCACCAGTTCGGAGCACCAGGTGCAAGCGGATTGGTGCCGCTTTCCCGAGGTCGGGTTCACAGGGGGGTGCCCCGGCAACCACCTGCGCACCCAACAGTGGGCGGTGGCGAGGTTGGCCGGGAGAACGGCGTGCCGTCGGCACAAACTGACAACGAATCACCTGCCCCCGCCCGGTTGAATCGACGGCATGGCGCACGGACAGCGACGGATCAGGGTCGGCATCGACACCGGGGGCACGTTCACCGACGTCGTGGCCTTCGACGAGGACACCGGCGAGCTCGTGACCACCAAGACCCCGAGCACGCCGGCCAACCCCGCCGACGGCTTCATCGCCGGCATCGAGAAGATCCTCGGCGTGCTGGAGGCCACCGGCGACGACATCACCGCCGTCTGCCACGGCACGACCGTCGCCACGAACAAGCTGCTCGAGGGCAAGGTGGAGCGGCTCGGCTTCATCACCACCGAGGGCTACGAGTTCATGCTCGAGATCGCCCGCCAGGCCGTGCCAGACGGCTACGGCAACTCCTACTTCTGGGTCAAGCCGCCGCGCATCGTCGCCGCCGACCACGTGCGCACCGTCGGCGGCCGGATGGACTTCGAGGGCCACGAGCTGCGCCCGTTCGACGAGGCGGATGCCGTGGCCGCCGCCCGCTGGTTCCGGGACCACGACATCACCACGATCGGGGTGTGCTTCCTCCACTCGTACGCCAACGACGAGCACGAGCTGGCGATGCGCGAGGTGCTGCGCCGTGAGCACCCGGATGCCGTGGTGTCGATCAGCGCCGAGGTGCTGCGCGAGTACCGCGAGTACGAGCGGTCGATGACCACCCTGGTCGACGCCGCCGTGAAGCCGAACGTCAGCCGCTACGTCAGCAACATCCACGCCCGGCTCGACGGGTTCACCGGTGGCCGCCCGATCCCGTTCTACGTGATGAAGTCGAACGGCGGGGTGCTGTCGGCCGACGAGGTGGTGCACCAGCCGATCACCACGGTGCTCTCCGGGCCGGCGGCCGGGGCGCTGGGGGCGGCCCTGATCGCCCGTCGCGCCGGCTTCCCGCGGGTGCTCACCTGCGACGGTGGCGGCACCTCCACCGACGTGTCGGTCGTGCTCGACGGCGAGCCGACGCTCACCACCGAGGGCACGGTCGGCGCCTACCCGAGCAAGATCCCGATGATCGACGTGGTCACCGTGGGGGCCGGCGGCGGGTCGATCGCGTGGGTCACGCCCGAGGGCACGCTCAAGGTGGGGCCTCAGTCGGCCGGCGCCGACCCCGGCCCGCTCTGCTACGGCAAGGGCGGCACCGAGCCGACCATCACCGACGCGCACGTGGTGCTCGGCCGGATCCCCCCGCACCTGCTCGGCGGCGAGATCCCCCTTGACGTGGATGCCGCGCGGCACGGCATCCGTTCACTGGCCGCCCGGCTCGGGCTCGACGAGGAGCGTTGTGCCACAGGCATCCTCGAGATCTCGGCGTGGAACCAGGCGAACGCACTGCGCCAGGTGTCGGTCAAGCGCGGGCTCGACGTGCGCGACTTCATGCTCACGACCTTCGGCGGGTCGGGGTCGCTGCTCGCGTGCCGGCTGGTCGACATCCTCGACCTCGCCGGCGTCGTCGTCCCGCAGAACCCCGGCAACGTGTCGGCCTTCGGGCTGCTCACCGTCGACGTCAAGAACGACTACGTGCAGACCCACGTGACCCGCCACGACCGGCTCGACCACGCCGCCGTCGAGAAGGTCTTCGACGAGCTCACCGCCCGGGCGACCGCGGCCCTCGACACCGAGGGGTTCCCCCGCGAGCAGCACGAGTACGTGCGCACGGTCGACCTGCGCTACTTCGGCCAGGCCTACGAGGTGCGGGTGCCAGCCGAGACGGGCCAGGTCGACGAGTCGTCGGCGGCGGCCGTGGCCGAGCGGTTCCACGACGAGCACCGCCAGCTCTACGGCTACGACTTCCGCGACGACCCGCGCCAGCAGGTCGAGTGGGTCAACCTGCGGGTCACCGGGGTCGGCCCCATCACCCGCCCCGAGCTGCGCGAGATCCCGTCCCGCGACGGTGAACCGCTGGCGCCCCGCTCCACGCGCGACGTCTGCTTCGACGCGGATGCCGGGTACGTCACCACCGACGTCTACTGGCGCCCCGACCTGCACGCCGGCGACACCTTCTCCGGCCCGGCGATCGTCGAGGAGTTCGGCTCGACCGTGCCCGTCCACCCCGGCTTCACCGTGCGCGTCGACGCGTTCGGCAACCTCGTCGTCACCAAGGAGGCGCAGTGAACAGCGCAGGGATGCCCACGGCGTACGAGCACGGCAACCGGCTCACCCCCCAGGGCAGCACAGTCGACCCGATCCTCGTCGAGATCGTGCAGGGCACGCTGGCGAGCGTCGAGATGGAGGTCGAGACCGCCATCGCGCGCACCTCGCGCAGCCCGATGATCCGCGACGCGCACGACTTCCGCGCCGGCATCCACGACCGCCAGCTGCGCAAGCT
>DASSQL010000125.1:0-26584 GCA_035702525.1 Ornithinibacter sp.
ACGGCCGACGAGTTCAAGGCCGACCTGCTCGACTTCATCCGCACCCAGGAGGAGCCGCTCATCTCCTCCGGCCCCTACGCGCAGTTCCAGGTGATGCGCGAGGCCACCAAGCACGTCACGGTGCTGCTCGACGGCCAGGGCGCCGACGAGATGATGGCGGGCTACATCCCCTACTACTTCGTCTACCTGCGCCAGCTGCGCGCCCAGGGCGCCACGGCCGCCGCCGGCGAGCTCGCCAAGAGCCTCGACGTGCTCTACCGGCTGGGTCGCTTCAAGCTCAAGGCCAAGGTCAAGCTGAAGAAGACGATCCCGGTGACCCAGCTGATGGACCGCGAGTTCGTCGCGGCGTACACGGGGGAGCGGTACGTCTCGGAGGGCGCCAACCTCAAGAAGCGCCTCGTCGAGGACCTCTTCCACAACAGCCTGCCGAGCCTGCTGCGCTACGAGGACAAGAACACCATGCGGTTCTCGCTCGAGGGGCGCGTGCCGTTCCTCGACAAGGAGGTGCTGAAGTTCATCTTCAGCCTGTCCGACGAGGCGATCATCAAGGACGGCTGGAACAAGCGGGTGCTGCGCGATGCCACCCGCGGCCTGCTGCCCGAGTCGATCAACCGCCGCCGCAACAAGATCGGGTTCACCACCCCGCAGGTCGAGTGGTTCATGCGGCTGAAGAACCACTTCTACAACATCTTCCTCAGCGAGTCGTTCGCCAACCGGCCGTATGTCAACCAGACCGAGGTCATCGCCGCGTTCGAGGGCTGGATCAAGGGCGCGAACGACGTCGACACGATGACCTTCTGGCGCCTGATCAACCTCGAGCTGTGGATGCGCGAGTTCATCGACGACCACGACGCGCAGGCCGACGCGGCCGCCGCCGAGAAGGCAGCCCACGTCAAGACCGACTACGAGGCCAACGACGGCCGGCAGCTCGACCTCACCACCTCGCTGGGCGAGCCGGTGCGGCGCTACCCGGTGCGCACCGAGCTGTTCAGCCGCGACGACGACCTCGACACCCGGGTGCTCGCGTACGTCGACCGCTTCTTCGCCGGGCTCCCCGCCGCCGGCCCCGACCACGAGGCCGCCACCCGTGGCCAGTGGTGGTTCTTCCTGTCCGAGAAGGTCGTCGCGATCACCCAGGGCCGGTCCTACTTCGTGTGGGACATCAAGGTCGGCCGCCCGGCGCGGGTGCTGTCGCGCTACGTGACCCGCACCCCGGCCGGCATCGGCCTCGGCAGCCCGTTCACGATGCAGCTGGCCATCCAGGAGGCCGGCCTGCCGCGGGTGCTCTACGCCTCGGCCGGCGGCGCCATCGGCAAGGTGCTCGGCCGCAAGGGTGTGTTCTACGAGCTCGTCGGCAACGACATCAACGCCATCGACGGGCCCACCGAGTACTCGGCCTACCCCTCGAACGTGTCGGCGAAGCTCGCCCCCAAGGACCCGGATGCCGTGGCCGCGCGCCTGAGCGCCGCCATCCGCCAGCGGGTGCCCGAGCCGTGGCGCTCGACCTTCGGCGGCACGGTGATCATGGACGCCAACGACATCGGCCGCAACGTGCTCGGCTCGGACGTGCCCGGCGACTGGGCACGGTTCGAGGAGATGTTCGCCGACAACCCGCTCGGCCAGGGCAGCGAGCAGACCCCGATGGCGATGGTCTTCCTCCGCGAGGACTGACCGCCGGGCGGCGAGGCGTCAGCCCGTGGCCTGCACGAACGCCGGCTCGTCGCCCTCCGCCGGCGGCTCGACCTTGGTGCTCGCCGTCCAGAGCAGCCACCCCAGCGCGCCGAGCGGCACCTCCATCAGGTGCGTGAAGATCGAGAACAGCACGACGCCGGCGGTGGCCCCGGCCGACTCAGCGCCCCACCCGACGAGCACCGCCGAGGTGGCCGTCTCGGTGATGCCCATGCCCCCGGGCGTGATGCCGACCGCGGTGAGCAGCCGCCCGATCGCGAACGCCGCGAAGAGCAGGTTGAGCGACAGGGTCACGCCGGTGCCGCGCATGATCAGCACGAACAGCACGTAGTAGGCGCCGAAGAACCCGACCATGCCCAGGGTCATCGAGATCCAGCCGCTGGCGACGACGTCGTTGATCCGGGCCCGCAGGTCGGTGACGAGCTCCTCGATGCTCATCGGCGGCTTGACCCGCCCCGCCTCGGCCTCGGCCTCGGCCTTCGCCTTCGCCGCGCGGCGCTTGCGCAGCAGCGGCCCGAGCAGCTTGTCGAGCCAGCGGCCGATCGCCTGCGCGGCCCGCTCGCTCGCCATGATCGCGATGAAGGCCGCCAGGATCCCGAGGCCGGTGAACATGCCGGCCACGGCGAGGTCGGTCAGGGCCGGGGGCAGGGTCACCCCGCCGAACCACAGCGCGGCGATGGCGACGACCGGCAGCGCGATGCGGGCCATGACGTTCCAGACCCCGGTGACGATGACCGACGTCGAGGTGGCCCGCCGCGAGAAGCCCCACGACCGGCAGATGGCGTAGGTCGCGGCGAGGCCGACCGCCCCGCCGCCGGGCAGCAGGTTCGAGACCGACGACCCGCACAGGTTCACGATCAGGGCCTTGCTGTGGCTCAGCCCGCGCAGCGACCCGGTGAAGGTGAAGGTGTAGCTCCACAGGCCGAGCAGCATCAGGGCCTGGAAGCCCAGGGCGTGGCTGAGCGGGATGGTGCGGATGACGGTCCAGATGTCGGTCCACGACGTCTTGGCGAAGTACGGCAGCCCCCAGATGAGCATGGCAGCGGCCAGCCCGAGACCGATCACGGTCTGCAGGGCCCGCCTGGTGCGCGGACTCATCGGTCCCCCTCGAAGATGTCGGTGCGCACGGGTCCCCCCGGCGGGAGGGCGGGGTCGCGGAACCACTCCCTCCCGAACACGAGATCGTAGACCGGTCGGGGGATGCGCAGGAAGGCCGCCAGGGTGCGGTCGCCGGTCTGGCCCCCCTCACCGGCGGATGCCGCGCCGCCGCCGGTGGCCTGTGACGCGTGCGCCCGCATCGACGCCCGCTTGGCCCCCGCGAAGCGGCGCACGTTCACCCGGTGGGTGATGTCGGCGCGCGCGGAGAAGGCGCGCTCGAACGAGGTCGGGTCGAACTCCTGCGGGAAGCGGTAGACCCGGCCGATGGCCCGTACCGCCCGCACGATTGTGTCGCGGGGCACGGTGGCCTCCAGCACGCGCGGGGTGTCGGCGATCTCGGCGGCCCGCGCGGCCACCTGGTGCACCCGCACGTGGTCGCGGTGCCCGTAGCCGCCGTTGGCGTCGTACGACAGCAGCAGGTCGGCCCGCTCGGTGCGCAGCACGGCGGCGAGCCGCTCGGCCGCCTCCTCGACCGGGGCCCGGCAGAACCGGGTGACCCCCGGAACGTCCGGCTCGGGCTCGACCCCGCTGCCGCTGTCGGCGTAGCCGAGCCACTCGACCCGCGCCACCCCGAGCGCCGCGGACGACCGTCGGGCCTCCTCCAGCCGCCGCGCACCGAGGCCTCCGTCGTCGCGCAGGTCGTCGGCGGCCAGCCCCGCGCCACCGTCGGTCGCGAGCACCAGGACCACGCGGTGGCCCTGCGCGGCGGCGCGAGCCATCGTGCCTGCGGTGAGCAGCGCCTCGTCGTCGGGGTGGGCGTGGAAGGCCACGATCGTGGGGGACATCGTGGCCCATCCTCGCGCATGGCAGGCTGGTGCCTCGTGAAGGTCGCCATGCTCACCGACTGCTACCCGCCTCGGCTGGGTGGCATCGAGAGCCAGGTGCGCGACCTCTCCCGCCAGCTGGTGCTCGCCGGCCACGAGGTCGAGGTGTTCACCGCGACCGCCGGGCCGAACGGCGAGCGGGGCGGCCACACGGCCACCGGCGACGACGGCGTCACGGTGCACCGCCTCGCGATCCCGCTTCCGGGCGGCATCCCGGTGAACCCGTTCGCACCGCGTGAGGTGCGCCGCCGGCTCGATGCAGGAGGCTTCGACGTCGCCCACGCACACCTCGGGGTCGTGAGCCCGTTCGCCACCGACCTGGTGCCGGTGGCGCTCGACGCGGGGCTGCCGGTCACCGCCACGTTCCACTGCGTCATCGCGCGCTCGACCGGCGTGTTCCGAGCGGTGGGCCACCTCTCGCGCTGGGCCGGGCGCGGCGTCGCGCTGAACGCGGTGTCGAGGATGGCGGCGGCGCGGGTGTCCGCGGCCGCCCGTGGGGCGGTCGTCGAGGTCGTGCCCAACGGCGTGGATGCCGCGTGGTGGCGGCCGGTGACCGAGCGCGCCCAGGTGGGCACCCGGCATCCGGTGCACGTCGTCTCCGCGATGCGGCTGGTCAACCGCAAGCGCCCGCTGGCCGTGCTGGGGGTGCTCCGCGGGGCCCGGGCCGTCCTCGACCCGGCGGTGCCGCTGCGCGCGACCATCGTCGGTGAGGGCCCGCAGCGCCGGTTGATGGAGCGCTACCTGCACACCCACCGGCTGGACTGGGTCGAGCTGCCCGGGCGGGTCGACAAGGAGGAGCTGCGTCGGCTGCACCAGGGGGCGGACGCCTACCTGACGGCCGCCCGGCTCGAGGCGTTCGGCATCGCCCCGCTCGAGGCGCGGGCCGCGGGGGTGCCGGTCGTGGCGCCGCGCGGCACCGGGGTCGACGACTTCGTCGAGGACGGGGTCGACGGGCTGCTCGCCGACAGCGACGCCGCCCTCACCGCCGCCCTGGCCCGGCTCGCCGGCGACGACGCGCTGCGAACCCGGATGCGCGCTCACCTGCTGGCCACCCCACCGGCGCAGGACTGGAGCGGCGTCCTCGCGGCGACCCTGGCCGAGTACCGGCGGGCGGGGGTGCTCGTCGGGTGATCACCGTCGTCGGCCACCACGACGGCCGGGCCGTCACCAGCTTCGTGCTCGCCCACGGTGAGGACCCCGCGGTGGGCCTGGCCGCGCGCGGCTGGCCGGGCTCGGTCGTGGCGGTCGACGGGGTGCTCGGCGACCTGACCCTGCGCTACGAGGTGCAGCCGGCCGTACCGGTCGACCCGCCGCTGGGCCCGGAGGGGCCGGGGCTCACCGAGGCCGAGCGGGTCGGGGTCGACCCGCACCAGCGGGTCGCGGCCTATGCCGTGGTCGTGGCCGAGGGGAAGCTGCTGCTGACCCAGCTGGCGAGCCACACCGGCGCGCCGGGCCGCTGGAACCTGCCCGGGGGCGGCCTCGACCTGGGCGAGTCGCCCACCGAGGGCGTGGTGCGCGAGGTGGCCGAGGAGACCGGCCAGGTCGTCGACGAGGTGCGGCTGGTCGACGTGATGACCCAGCACTGGGTGGGTCGCTCGGCCCGGGGGCTCGAGGACTACCACGCGGTGCGGCTGCTCCACACGGCCCGCTGCACACGGCCGACCCGCCCCGTCGTGCACGACGTGGGCGGGTCGACGTCCGACGCGCGGTGGGTGCCCCTGGACGCCCTGGCGTCGGTGTCCGTCGTGGCGAGTGTCCGGGCTGCGTTGCGCGCGGTGGGTCTCGCCTGACGGCATCCGCGGGCTCAGCCGCGGTTGCGGCTGCTGCGCAGGCCGATGGCCCCGACGAGGAGCACGACCAGCCCGGCGGCCACGACGCTCCACGGCCCCAGGTCGCCCCACGGCAGGGAGATGTCGGTCAGCTCGTTGACGAGCACGCTGCCCGCGACGAGCAGGCCCAGCAGGCCGAGCACGAGCGCGAACGGCGCGGGTCCGCTGAGGTAGGTCGGCTCGGGCGGGGTGGGAGGCGCCGGCCTGGGTGCCGTGGCCGGTGCGGTGGCCGTCATGGTCCCCGTCGGTGCGCCGGTGGTCGCCGCCGTGGTCGCTGGCGCAGCGGTGGTCGGCAGCGCCGTCGTGCGTGCGTCGTCGACGAAGACCTCGTCGGCCAGGCTGTCGTCGACCCGGGTCTCGGGTGCCTGCGGCAGGTAGGTGGTGTCCTCGGTGCCGCGGCTGGTGTCCGGGGTGTCCGGGGTGGGGGGAGTGGTCGGGGTGTTCATCACTGCTCCTGGATGGTGATCTGGCCGAGGCCGAGCTGGGCGTCGACGACGACCTGCACGGGCTGGTCTCCGATGACGGTCGACGTGCTGCGGTCGCTGCCGGTGGTGTCGGTGGTGCCGCCGACGCCACCGGTGTGGGTGATGTCGCCGAAGCCGACGCTGGCGTCGACGCGGACGTCGAGGTCGGCGGGCACGAGGATGGTGAGGTCGCCGGCGCCCATCTCGACGGTGACCCGCTGCGGGGTCGTGGTGGCGGGGGTGCCGGTGGTCGGCGTGGTGGCCAGCCGGCTCAGGTCGAGCGTGGCCTCACCGGCGCCGAGCTCGAAGGCGGTGGTCCCGGTGGCGGGCACCGGGGTCCAGGTGCGATCGCCGACGCCGTCCTGGACGTCGACCCGCGAGGCGGCCGACGCGGCCACGAGCAGCAGCGCGAGGGTGACGACGAGGAAGCCGCTGAAGCCGGATGCCCGGCCCCGGAGCCCGAGGGTGAGCACGACCACCGACACACCGGTCAGGGCGATGAGGAAGCCCAGGGTGGCCGAGCTGCCCGGGAAGCCGAGCGGGTCGTCCAGCGCCGCGCCGAGGCCGATGCCGACGAGCGCGATGCCGAGCGAGACCAGGCCGACGAAGGCGCTGGGCCGACGGCGACGAGGGCGCGGCGGCGGGGCCGGGGCGATGGGGCGCGGCGGGGCTGGCGGGGTGGGGCGGCCGCCGTACGGGCCGGTCTGCCCGATGGCCGGTGGGCCACCGTAGGTGCCGGGCTGGGGGCCTCGGTAGGCGCCCGGCTGGCCACCGGCGGACGGCGGCGCGGGGGCCTGGGTCGGGGCGCTCGCCATCGGCGGCGCGGCGTACGTGGGGGTGGTGGTGGACATGGCCTCTCCTGGCGGGGGCGGGGTGGCGCCGAGCGGCGCCGGGGGCGGGGTGGCGCCGTAGGGCGCGGGCGAGGGGGTGCCGTAGGGCGGCGGGGCGGCCACGCTGCCGTAGCCGGTCTGCGGCGTGCGCGAGGTGCGCCGGCTCAGCACGAGCCAGGCGATCGCGGCGACCGGGATCAGCCACAGCGGGGCGAACCAGCCGTTGCCGTTGCCGATCGAGAAGACCCCACCGAGCACGAGGAAGGCGGCGAGCACGAGCAGCGCGATCGGCCCGGCGTCGCCCTGGCGCACGGCCCGCTCGGCCAGGATGTCGCCCTGCCGGTCGGGCAGGAGCAGCCAGAGGATCACGTAGGCGGTCAGGCCGATGCCGCCGAGGAAGGCGAGCACGACCGCCGCCGCCCGGATCAGCACCGGGTCGACGCCGAAGCGCTGGGCCAGGCCGGTGCAGACACCGCCGAACCAGCGGCCGTCGGTGTCGCGGTGGTAGCCGCTGCTGCGCAACCGGGCGAAGCTGTCGTCGAGGAATGACGTGCTCGGTGGGGGCACGCTCTGGGTCGGGTTCTCCGTCATGGCTCCAGCGTGGTCCCCGGTGAGGGGTGCTCGCCATGAGGGTCGACCCTGACGCCCCCCTGACCCGACCCCGGGACCGGCCCTCGAAGCCCCCGGCGTAGGTCAGGATGGTGACGTGCCCACGCCCTACGAGCCCGCAGCCGCGCACCCGCGCCCGGTGACCGACGGTGGTCCCGACGCCGGTGCGGCGGGAGCGCTGCCCGCGGCGTACGCCTACGACCACCCGCCGGCCCGGCCACCGCGTCCCCCGCTCGTCCGATCGCGCACCCGCGGCTGGACCCCCGGCGTCTGCGGTGCGGTCGCGCGGCACCTCGGCGTCTCGCGGCGCAGCGTGCGCTGGGTCTTCGTGCTGCTCACCCTCGCCGGCGGCGCCGGCCTCGCGGCCTACGTGTTCCTGTGGGCGCTGACCCCCGAGGGCGACACCGACATCGACGCCACACAGGAGCCCGGCCACGAGACGCCGCCCGAGCGCCGCCAGTGGGCCGTCGTGCTCGGGGCCGGCGGGGTCCTCGTCGTCGTCGGCGCGGTGCTCCTGACCCCGGTGCTCGGCGGCGGGGTCATCGGCACGGTCCTGGTGCCGCTGTTCACGATCGCCGTCGGCGCCATCGTCGCCTGGTCCAACCTCGACGACACCCAGCGCTCGCGGTGGATCGGCTCCGGCGCGGGGCGGTACGGCTGGATGCGGGTGGCGCTGGGCGCGGGCCTGACCGTGGCCGGCATCCTCGTGCTCGTGACCCGCGGCGAGTCCGTCTCGGCCGTCTGGGACGCCCTGCTCGCCGCCATCGCCGTGCTCGTCGGGGCGCTGATCATCGCGGCGCCGTGGGCGCTGCGCCTGTGGGGCGACCTGCGGCGTGAGCAGGTGGCCGCGGCGCGCGCCACCGAGCGCGCCGACATCGCGGCCCACCTGCACGACTCGGTGCTGCAGACCCTGGCGCTCATCCAGCGCCAGTCGCACGACTCCGCCGCCGTCACCCGGCTGGCCCGGGCCCAGGAGCGCGAGCTGCGGTCGTGGCTCTACGCCGGGCCGCAGGGCTCGCAGTCGACCCTCGCCGCCGCGGTCACCGAGGTCGCGCACGACGTCGAGGACCTGCACGGCGTGGCGATCGACCTGGTCGTCACCGGTGACCGGCCCTACGAGCCGCACGGCGCGGCGCTGGCCCAGGCGATGCGCGAGGCGCTGCTCAACGCGGTGCGGCACGGCGGCACGCCGGTCACGGCCTACGTCGAGATCGGGCCCACCGGGGTCGAGGCCTTCGTGCGCGACCGCGGCGACGGCTTCGACCTCGACACCGTGCCGGACGACCGGCTCGGGGTGCGACAGTCGATCCTGGGCAGGATGGAGCGGCACGGCGGCACGGCGCGCGTGCGCCGCCGCGACGACGGAACCGAGGTGGAGCTCCGGCTGCCACCGATCGAAGGAGGAGCGTCATGAGCAACCCGACCACGACCGGTGGAGGCAAGCAGCCCGTCCCCGTGCGGGTCGTGCTCGTCGACGACCACCGGATGTTCCGCACCGGCGTGCGCGCCGAGCTGACCGAGGCGATGGCCGCGAGCGGGGTCCCCGTGTGCGAGTTCGTCGGTGAGGCGCCCGACGTCGACACCGCGATCGCCGTCATCCGGGCCGAGCAGCCCGACGTGGTGCTGCTCGACGTGCACCTGCCCGGTGGGTCCGGCAACGGAGGCGTCGACGTCATCCACGGCTGCTTCGGGGTGCAGACCCCCTCGGGTGCACCCGTGCGCTTCCTCGCCCTGTCGGTCTCTGATGCCGCGGAGGACGTCATCGCCGTCATCCGCGCCGGCGCACGCGGGTACGTCACCAAGACGATCGGCGCGCGCGACCTCATCGCCGCGATCCGCCGGGTCGCCGACGGGGATGCCGTGTTCTCGCCACGGCTCGCGGGCTTCGTGCTCGACGCCTTCGGCGCGGCGGCCGGCGAGATCGCCGAGGTCGACGAGGAGCTCGACCGGCTCTCCGCGCGCGAGCGCGAGGTGATGCGGCTGATCGCCCGCGGCTACCAGTACAAGGAGGTCGCCAAGGAGCTGTTCATCTCGGTCAAGACGGTCGAGACCCACGTGTCCTCGGTGCTGCGGAAGCTGCAGCTGTCGTCGCGGCACGAGCTGACCGCCTGGGCGATGGGGCGCCGACTCATCTGAGCGGGCCCGGCCCTAGGGTGTGGCCATGGAAATCCTGGTCAACGTGTTCGTCGTACTCCACCTGCTCGGCATGGCCGCCATCATCGGCAGCGCGATCTTCGTCGCGCGCGGCGCCGTGACGCCCGCCCTGGTCTGGGGTGCGCGCGCGCAGCTGGTGACCGGCATCGCGCTCGTCGGCCTGGTGCAGGCCAACGACGAGGAGGTCGACAACGCCAAGATCGGCGTCAAGCTGCTCGTCGCCATCGCGGTCGTGGCCTGTGCGGAGATCGCCGCGGCCAAGGAGCGCAAGGGTGAGGGCGCCCGCCCGCAGCTGGTCAACGCCGCCGGTGCCCTGGCCCTGCTCAACGTGCTCATCGCCGTCCTCTGGACCACCGGCAGCTGACCCGCGCCCGGCGTCAGGGGATGAGGAGCAGCTTGCCCTGGGTGCGTCGGCCCTCGAGGTCGGCGAACGCGCTCGCCGCCTCGGTGAGCGAATAGCGCCCGCCGATCGCCACGTGCAGGCTGCCGTCGGCGACGGCGCCGAGCACCTCGCCGGCCCGCCACTGCAGCTCCTCGGGCGTGGCGAGGTGGGCCCCGAGCGAGGGCCGGGTGAGGAACAGCGACCCCCCGGTGTTGAGCCGCTGGATGTCGAATGGGGGCACCTGCCCGCTCGCGGCCCCGAACAGCACGAGCAGCCCGCGGGGGCGGAGCGAGGCCAGTGACGCGTCGAAGGTGTCCCTGCCGACGCCGTCGTACGCCACCGCGACGCCGCGCCCGTCGGTGAGCCGGCGCACCTCGCCGGCCAGGTCGTCGACGGCCCGGTAGTCGATGACGTGCTCGGCCCCGACGGCGCGTGCGGTCTCGCACTTCTCGGGCCCGCCGGCCGTCGCCACCACCGACCCGCCGCGCGCCCGCACCAGCTGCACGAGCAGCTGGCCCACCCCACCGGCCGCCGCGTGCACCAGCGCGACGTCACCGCGCCGTACCGGGTAGGTGCTGGTGGTCAGGTAGTGCGCGGTCAGGCCCTGCAGCATCACGGCGGCGGCGGTCTCGAGGTCTACCCCGTCGGGCACGAGCACGAGCACGGATGCCGGGAGGGCGGCGAAGCGCGCCGCGCTCCCGCGCGACTGGGGCCAGGCGACGCGGTCGCCGGGCCGGAAGCCGTCGACGCCCGTCCCAACCGACACGACCGTGCCGGCACCCTCGTTGCCCCCCACGAACGGGGTGGGGACGGGGTAGACGCCCTCGCGCTCGTAGACGTCGATGAAGTTGATGCCGGCGGCGGCGACCTCGACGAGCACCTCGCCGGGTGCCGGGTCGGGCGCGGGGCGGTCCTCGACCGCGAGCACGTCGATGCCCCCGTGCGCGGTGACGACGAGGGCGGGGCCGGAGGAGTCGCTCATCCCGCCACCCTAGGACGACCGGCGGGCGACCGGTGGGTCAGTGGCTGGTCGGCACCCAGTAGCGCTTCTTGGTGCCCCGGACGTCCTCCAGCACACCCCCGTTGGCCTCGATCACCCTGGCCGACCCCACGTTGTCGACGTCGCACGTGACCAGCGCCGGGTCGATGCCCAGGCCCGCGGCGTGGGGGAGCACGAGCCGCAGGGCCTCGGTCGCCACGCCTCGCCGACGGGCGCTGGGCCGGACCGAGTAGCCGATGTGGCCGCCGACCTCGAGGAGGAACGGGGTCAGCTCGTGCCGCACCGAGATCGACCCGAGGTAGGTGGTGGGGTCGGTGTCGTCGACGACCCAGTGGAACGTGCACGGCACGTGACCCGTGGGCCGCGGCGAGTCGTCGAGGGCCCGGTCGAGCCGCCACCGCACGAACCGTGCGAACCCGTCGGGGGTCTCCAGCTCGTCGCGGGTCCAGGCGACCCCGGCGTAGCCACCGTCGTCCGCGGGTTCGACCCAGTCGCCGTCGCCGTCGCGCTGACCGCCGCCGAACTCGTCGTGCGCGTCGAGGTAGCTGCGGTGGACTCGGACATGCGGGCGGTCGAGGCGGATCATCCTGCGACACTAGGTGGTCCGCGCCGAGCAGGGCGACCGAGTTACATCGCGGTCACGTCGCCCTCAGGGAGAGCAGCACGTCGTCGAGCATCGCCGGGGTGAGCCGCCCGGTGAAGGTGTTGTGCGGACTCACGTGGTAGCAGCCGACCAGCCTGATGCCGCGGCCCTCGGGCGTCGTCAGGGCCACCTCGGCGGCGTGGCCGAACCTCGGCTTGGGCTTCGGCACGTCCCAGCCCAGCCCGCGGGCCGCCGCCAGCGCGGCATCCCAGCCGATCGCGCCCAGGCAGAGGATGGCGCGCAGCCGTGGGGCGGACAGCGCGAGGTCGCGCTCGAGCCACGCCGAGCAGGTCGCGCGCTCGGTCGGGGTGGGCTTGTTGGCCGGCGGGGCGCAGCGCACCGCGGCGACGATCCGGATGCCGGTGAGCGACTGGCCGTCGCCGGCCGCGACCGACGTCGGCAGGGCCGCGTACCCGGTGCGGTGCAACGCCGCGTACAGCACGTCGCCGGAGGAGTCGCCGGTGAACATCCGCCCGGTGCGGTTCGTGCCGTTCGCGGCCGGGGCCAGCCCCACGAGCAGCACGTCGGCGTCGGGGTCGCCGAACGACGGCCCGGGCCGGCCCCAGTACGGCTGGTCGGCGAACGAGGCGCGGCGCCCGGAGCGCGCGACGTCCTCGCGCCAGCGGACGAGGCGGGGACAGGCGCGGCACACCGAGATCCGCGCCTGCAGCTCGGGGATGCCGGTCGCCGCACCGGCCAGGCGGCGCACCTGGGCCGCGGTGGTGGCCAC
Source organism: Ornithinibacter sp. (assembly GCA_035702525.1). Taxonomy (GTDB): domain Bacteria; phylum Actinomycetota; class Actinomycetes; order Actinomycetales; family Dermatophilaceae; genus Fodinibacter. Next base: position 12,313 of record DASSQL010000125.1, read on the forward strand.
CGGGGTCGAGGGATCCGCGGGGTCGCCCGGCCACCCGCTGCCCGCAGGGGCCGGCGAGGCGAACAGGTCACCGGTGACCGGGTGCGGGTCGAGGGGCTCCATGGCGCCCACGCTAGGGGAGGATGCGGTCATGGCACGCGTGACGGTGGTCGGTGGTGGCGTCCTGGGGCTCACCGCGGCGCTCGAGCTGGCGCGGGCCGGCCACCTCGTGCGGTGCGTGCGCGACGAGCCGGTGTCGGACACCACCTCTGCGGTCGCCGGCGGGCTGTGGTTCCCGTACCACGTCGAGCCGCGGGCCCGGGTGCTCGCCTGGGGCCGGGTGGCCCTGGACCGGTTCACCGCGCTGGCCCGTGACCCCGACGCGGGCGTGGCCGTGCGCGAGGGAGTGGTCGTCGAGCGCGGTGCCGCCGACCGGTGGTGGACCGACGCGCTCCCGGCCTGGCGCGAGGCGCAGGCCGACGAGCTGCCCGCCGGCGCGAGCGGCGGGGTCGTGGCCACGGTGCCCCTGGTGACGATGCCGGTCTTCCTGCCGTGGCTCGAGACCCGCTGCCTCGAGGCCGGCGTCGAGCTCGTCCCCGGGTTCGTGCGCGACCTGGCCGAGGTGCCGGGCGACGCGGTCGTCGTGGCGGCGGGCCTGCGCTCGGGGACGCTGCTCGACGACCACGCGGGCGTGCCGTCGCGCGGCCAGGTCGCGCTGCTCGCCAACCCCGGGCTGACCCGGTGGGTCGTCGACGACGACCACCCCGACGGCATGGTCTACGCGCTGCCGCACCCCGGCTGGGTGGTCTGCGGCGGCACCGACGTCGCCGGGTCGTGGGACACCGAGCCGGACCGCGCGGTGCACGAGGCCATCCTGCGCCGGGTGCGCGAGGTGGTGCCCGCGCTGGCCGGGGCCGAGGTGCTCGGGGCCCGGGTCGGGCTGCGGCCGGTCGCGCCCGAGGTGCGGCTCGCGGCATCCGACGTCGGCGGACGGCCGGTCGTGAGCTGCTACGGGCACGGTGGTGCGGGCGTCACCCTGTCGTGGGGCTGCGCCGACGAGGTCGTCCGCCTGGTCGGCGAGGCCGGCGGCTGAGCCCGGCTGAGCCCGGCTGAGTCGCGGCCGGGACCCGCCGCGTCGGTGTATCACCGCACGGCCGCGTCGGCTCCTCATCGACAGCGGGCACAGGGCGTGCGCGCGACCGCTGACAGGGGAGCCAGCCATGACGACGACCGAAGACCTGGGGACCGAGTACCACCAGCAGGACACCAGCTACTACTGCGGCGCCGCGTGTGCCCAGATGGTCCTGGAGGAGTGCGGCTCCGGCCACCTCGACCAGGTGTCGCTGTACAACGACAACCACAGCCACTCCACCGCGGACACCGGGGTCAGCTGGGCGACCGGCCCCGACGGGCTGGCGTGGACGCTCAACCACCGCCAGAGCGGGCGCTACTTCGTGCTCGACGCCCTGGCCACCGAGGACGCGATCTCGCGGATGATCACCTGGACGATCCACCACTACCGGGTGGCGCCGGTGGCGCTGGTCTACGGCTGGGCGCACTGGATCGCCATCCGCGGCTACACCGCGAGCGCGGCCCCGTCGAGCTCGTTCGACGTCGGGTACACGCTCACCGGGTTCGACGTGAACAACCCGTGGCCCCCGACCCCGAGCGGGTCCGCCGAGCCGCCCCACACCACGGGCGACGGCTGCGGCAGCGGTGGCACCCGTGGCGTGGCCGACGAGTACATCAGCTACTCCACCTGGCAGGACGACTACATGACCGGCGTGCCGGGCGGCCACTGGGCCGGCAAGTTCGTCGCGGTCTGTGACCCCGACCCGCCGGCCGAGCGCGGCCCGGAGAAGCAGGAGCGCCCCCAGCCGCGCTACGACGGGTCCGAGCTGCTGGCCTCGGGCCTGGCCGCCGACCTCGCCGCCGAGGCGCTGAAGGCGACCGGCCTGCGCGAGCGGGAGGGCTGGGCCAGGGCGCTGGAGGGGGCGGAGGCCGGTACGCCGCAGCTGGTGCAGCGACTCGACCGGACCGACGGCTTCTACTGGATCGTGCCGCAGGTGCGCGACGGCCGGGCGACCGCAGTGGCCAACGTCGACGCCCTGACCGGCGAGTTCAAGGAGGCTCGCGCGCTGGTCGCGAGCGAGGAGACGGCGCTGCTGACGCTCGACCGGCGCGAGCTGGACGAGCGGGTCACCGGCCTGACCCGCGAGCTGCCCCGCAAGGCGGGCACCCTGCGGATCCGCCCGGGCATCGCCTGCGTCAGCCGGCACTGGGTCTGGAAGCCGTGCGACCAGTCCCTGTCGCCCTACTACCCGTTCAAGCTGGTCAGCTACGGCGACGTGCGCCTGTACGTGCGCAGCGACGGCCGCGTCTTCGACCGGCTCACCGTGAGCGGCCGGGGCATCTGAGCCCACGGCTACCGTGGTCGCATGGACGCCACCGAGGTCGCGCGGGCGGTCGACGCCGCCCGCGCGGCCGTCGGGGCGCCGGCCGACTGCGAGTACTCCTGGCGCCCGGTGACCCGTCTCGACCCGGGGCGCCCGCCCTACCTGCTGGTCGGCCTGGGCGGCGGCGGCTCGGGCTGGGTCGTCGCGCTCTCCCCGGACGGTGTGGTGCAGGGCCGTGCTGCCGACCCCGACGGCGCCCGCGCCTGGTGGTCGGGGGTCGACGGCGAGCTGGTCTGGGCTCCCGGCTCCTGGAGCCGCTCGCCGCTGTACCCCCTGCGCCGGGTGGCCCGCGGCGACGAAATGGTGCTGCTCGACCACGAAGGGCGGCTCGTGCCCGACGCCCCTGACGGCCCGGGCGGCTGACCGACCTGCTCATGCGTCGGATGCCGGCCGCGAGCGGCCCGCCTTGGTCTCACCGCGGCGCTTCTTCGCCGAGAGCCGCCGCTCCTTGGACCCGCGGGTCGGCCGGGTGGCCCGGCGCGGTGCCGGCGGTGGAGCCATCGCGTCGCGCAGCAGGTCGGCCATCCGCTCGCGGGCGGCGACCCGGTTGCGGCGCTGCTGGCGGTGCTCCGACGCGGCCACGACGAGCAGCCGGCCACCCACGAGGCGGGGGTCGAGGACCCGCCGCACCCGGTCGCGCTGGGTCGGGGTGAACCCGTCGAACGCCACGACGTCCAGCTCGAGCTCGACCCGGCTGTCGGCGGTGTTGACGCCCTGGCCACCCGGCCCCGACGACCGGGAGAACCGCTCGACCAGCACGTCGCCCGGCACCGTCAGGCCGTGCGGCACACCGGGGCCCGGTGGTACGACGAGGTCCATCAGGGTTTGCCCGTGTCGTCCTCGGGCTCGGGCGGTGGCTCGGCTCCGGCCGCCTCGTCGCGCTCGGCCCACTCCAGCAGCGGCGCGATGTCGAAGACGGCGTCGTCGATGCCGGCGTGCAGGTCGCCGAGCTCGGCATAGCGCGCCGGCACGGTGGCGATGGTGAAGTCGTTCGGCTCGACGTCGTCGAGCTCGTCCCACCGGAACGGCGTCGACACCGTGCCGATGTCGTTGCCGCGCACCGAGTACGCCGCGGCGATCGTGTGGTCGCGGGCGTTCTGGTTGTAGTCGACGAAGACCGCCTCGGGGTCGCGGTCCTTGCGCCACCAGGTCGTCGTGACGTCGTCGGGGATGCGACGCTCGACCTCGCGGGCGAACGCCAGGGCGGCGCGGCGCACGTCGCCGAACCCGTGGTCGGGTCTGATCCGCACGTACACGTGCAGGCCGTGCCCTCCACTGGTCTTCGGCCAGCCCACGGCGCCGAGCTCGTCGAGCACCTCGTGCGCCACCGCGGCGGCCCGGCGCACCCGAGAGAAGGGGGCGTCCGGCATCGGGTCGAGGTCGATGCGCCACTCGTCGGGCTTCTCGGTGTCGGCCCGGCGGCTGTTCCAGGGGTGGAACTCGACGGTGCTCATCTGCACGGCCCACGCGACGTCGGCGAGCCGGGTGACGCAGAGCTCGTCGGCGTGCAGGCCGTAGCGCGGGAAGTGCAGCCGCACGGTCTCGACCCACGGTGGGGCGCCGCGAGGAAGTCGCTTCTGGTGCACCTTGTTCCCGGAGACGCCGTCGGGGAAGCGGTGCAGCATGCAGGGCCGTTCCCGCAGCGCGTTGACGATGCCGTCGCCGACCGAGAGGTAGTAGTTGACCAGGTCGAGCTTGGTCTCGCCCCGGGCCGCGAAGTAGACCCGCTGTGGGCTGGAGACACGCACGTCGAAGCCGTCGACGTCGAGCACGACCGGCTCACCGAACTCACCCTTGCGCGAGGCCATGCCAGACACCGTATGCCGTGCGGCCGGCTCCCGGTCGAGCGCGCGGCCACCGGGTGCGAAACACCGGTGGCCGCGCGGTCCGGTCCCCGGTCTGACCTGTCGGTCGGTGTCGGTGGGGCGGCGTGGGCCGCCGTGGTCGCGCCCGTGCACTCTGGCACGGGGGTGCACGGTGCGCACGGGTTGCGCACCCACGGGTTCCGCGCTGTCGAAGGTTGGCGCCGAGCGTCGGCGGGCGGCCGCCACCGGCCGGTCGGGACCGGTGACGTCAAAGGTTTGACAAAGACTCGACAAGGGATGCCGTGCCGACCTAGCGTGCTGCTCACCGAGAAGGCCACCCGGCCGACATCCGTTCGCAGGAGGAACCCATGAGCACCCGCACCCGTATCGCAGCCGCCGCCCTCGTCGCCGCGGCCGGCGCCAGCGTCCTCGTCGCCGCGCCCGCCCAGGCCGCGACCCCCGACACCGCGTGCATGCGCGCCGGCATCGCCACCCTCAAGGCCGTCGGCCTGCACAGCGCCGTCGCCAAGAACGGCATCACCGTCGGCACCGCCGTCTCGGTGGGCGTGACCCCCCGCAACGGCCTGCCCGCGGGCTTCACGCTCGACACGGTCATCCCCTACTCGACGCTGCTCGCCGACCACCGCGCCGGTGACGACAGCATCTTCGTCTACCCGTGGTGCTGACCCCCCTCTGACGCATCCTCCCGGCGGTGGGCGCCGCGACTTCAGCCCTCCGCCACGGGCGGTCGGGACCTCGGTGGTGGTCCCGGCCGCCCCTTCGCGTCACGGGGGCGCGGCGCGCCGGCGGGGTCGGCGGCGCCACGTAGGGTTGACCCCGACATGAGCACCCTCTTCGACGGCCTCGACTTCGGCGAACCGGGCCACGAGCCGAACGTGGACCCCGCCACCCACGCCAGCGCCCACGCGGCGCTGGTCAACGCGGCCGGCGTGCCGACCTGGGCGGAGGCCGCGGCCGCGGGGGTGGGGCCCGACGGTGGGCCCGGCGCCCGCCCGGCGGCCGACCCCGACGAGCTGCTCGTCGGGCTCAACCCCCAGCAGCGCGAGGCCGTGCTCCACGAGGGCGGCCCGCTGCTCATCGTGGCGGGCGCCGGCTCGGGCAAGACCCGGGTGCTCGCCCACCGCATCGCCTACCTGCTCGCGGCCCGGGGCGTGCAGCCCGGCCAGGTGCTGGCCATCACCTTCACCAACAAGGCGGCCGCCGAGATGCGCGAGCGGGTCACCTCGCTGGTCGGCCCGCGGGCCAAGGCGATGTGGGTGATGACCTTCCACAGCGCCTGCGTGCGCATCCTGCGCCGCGAGGCACCCAAGGTGGGGCTGCGCTCGACCTTCTCGATCTACGACGCCGCCGACTCGCAGCGGCTGATGTCGATGGTCATCCGCGACATGGACCTCGACCCCAAGCGCTACAACCCCCGCTCGTTCAGCCACCAGGTCAGCAACCTGAAGAACGAGCTGATCGACGAGGAGACCTACGCCAGCCGGGTCGGCGAGGCGAGCCCGCACCAGGAGCAGGTGCTCGCCGAGGCCTACACGTCCTACCAGCGCCGGCTGCGCCAGGCCAACGCGATGGACTTCGACGACCTGATCATGACCACCGTGCACATGTTCCAGGCCTTCCCCGACGTCGCCGAGCACTACCGGCGGCGGTTCCGGCACGTGATGGTCGACGAGTACCAGGACACCAACCACGCCCAGTACCAGCTCGTCCGCGAGCTCGTCGGTCGCCCGGAGACCCGCAGCGAGCACGGGGTCGAGCCGAGCGAGCTCGTCGTGGTCGGTGACGCCGACCAGTCGATCTACGCCTTCCGCGGCGCGACGATCCGCAACATCGAGGAGTTCGAGCAGGACTACCCCGACGCCCGCACGATCCTGCTCGAGCAGAACTACCGCTCGACCCAGACCATCCTGCGCGCCGCGAACTCGGTCATCGCGCGCAACGAGGGCCGGCGCAAGAAGAACCTGTGGAGCGACACCGGCGACGGCGCGCGCATCATCGGCTACGTCGGTGACAACGAGCACGACGAGGCGTCGTTCGTGGCCCGCTCGATCGACCGGCTCGGCGACGACCACGGGGTGCGGCCGGGCGACGTCGCGGTGTTCTACCGCACCAACGCCCAGTCGCGCGCCCTGGAAGAGGTGTTCGTGCGGGTCGGCCTGCCCTACAAGGTGGTCGGCGGCACCCGGTTCTACGAGCGTCGCGAGGTCAAGGACGCCCTGGCCTACCTGCGGGTGCTGTCCAACCCCAGCGACACGGTCAACCTGCGGCGCATCGTCAACGTGCCCAAGCGCGGCATCGGCGACCGCGCCGAGGCCTGCATCACCGCCCTCGCCGAGCGCGAGCGCATCCCGTTCGTCGCCGCGCTGGGCCGGCCCGACGACGCCCCCGGCATCGCCACCCGCTCGGTCGCCGCGATCAAGGGCTTCACCGCACTGCTCGAGGACCTCGGCCGGGTCCGCGACGACGAGGATGCCGGGGTGTCCGACCTGCTCGAGGCCGTACTCGACCGCTCGGGGTACCTCTCCGAGCTGCGGGCCAGCCACGACCCCCAGGACGAGACCCGCGTCGAGAACCTCGCCGAGCTGGTCGCCGTGGCCCGGGAGTTCGACGAGGAGCGCCGTGGCACCGGCGAGGTGATCAGCCTCGAGGACTTCCTCGAGCGCGTCTCGCTCGTCGCCGACGCCGACGAGATCCCCGACACCGAGGAGGCCGAGCAGGCGGGGGTCGTCACGCTGATGACTTTGCACACCGCCAAGGGCCTGGAGTTCCCGGTCGTGTTCCTCACCGGCATGGAGGACGGCACCTTCCCGCACCTGCGCAGCCTCGCCGACCCCAAGGAGCTCGAGGAGGAGCGGCGGCTCGCCTACGTCGGCATCACCCGGGCCCGCGAGCGCCTGCACCTGTCCCGCGCTGCGGTCCGATCCGCTTGGGGCGCACCGCAGTACAACCCCCCGTCCCGGTTCCTCGACGAGATCCCGGCCGACCTGGTGCAGTGGGAGCGCGAGCTCTCCGGGGCCGCCGCCATCGGTCGCCGCGACCAGCGGCCGGCCGTGGCCACCCTCGGGGCGCGGCCCGGCGTGCGGGCCCCGGGCAACCGGCCGGTCATCCCGCTGTCGCCCGGCGACCGGGTCACCCACGACAGCTACGGTCTCGGCACGGTGGTGCGCACCCTCGGTGAGGGTGACAAGACCCAGGCCGAGGTCGACTTCGGCGGAGAGCTCGGGGTCAAGCGGTTCGTGCTGCGCTTCGCGCCGCTCGAGAAGCTCTGACCGCAGCGGTCACCTCGACGTCGGCACCCGGAGGGGGTGTGCCCGGCGGAGGGCTCAGATGAGCCCGTGCTTGCGCAGCCACGGCATCGGGTCGATGGGGGTGTCCTTGGCGACGGTCTGCTGGAACTCCAGGTGCAGGTGCGAGCCGAAGGAGTGCCCGGTGTTGCCGACCAGCCCGACGAGCTCGCCCGGCATGACCGTGTCGCCCTTCTGGGCGATCCGCTTGCTCATGTGGCCGTACCAGGAGATCGAGCCGTCCCAGTAGCGGATCTCGACCTTGTTGCCGAAGCTCGAGTCGAAGTACGAGCCGATGACCTCGCCGCGGGACATGGCGTAGATCGGGGTGCCCGTGGTGGCGCCGAGGTCGATGCCGTCGTGGGTCTTGCCCCAGCGCCAGCCGAAGCCGGAGGTGATGTTCCAGGTGCGGATCGGGCGCACCCAGCGCTTCCCCTCGCGCTCGGCCTTGGCCTTCGCGGCGGCCTTGCGCTGGGCGGTGCGGGCGGCCCGGGCGGCCTGCTCGGTGCGGCCCTGGAGGGCGGCGGTCTGGATGGACGCGGCCTGGCGGCGCTGGGCGAGGTCGGTGACCATCGCGTCGTCCTCGGCCACCTCGGTGCGCGCCATGGCGGTCTGGGTGCCGTCGAACTCGAGGGTCGGGGGTGAGGGGTGCACGACCGTCGCTCCGGTGGCGGTCACCACGAGCGCCGCGGCCGCCGCAGTGGGCAGCACGAAGCTCGAGCTGAACGCTCGGGGCAGACGGGCACGGCGTGACTGGACGCGGTGGCGTCCGCCGTAGTGCCGTCCTTGGTAGGACGATGAACTCACGCGGGGAAGACCTCAGGGGTGTTGACGGGGTTGGCACCACCGTAGCGTGACCATTCCGTGACCACCCAAACAACACCTGAGAAACTGTGGACGATCCTTCTCAGGAACCCGTGTCGTCCCTGTGTTACCCGCACGTAGGGTCCGCAAACGCGTGACGCACCTCACACCGAGGGTCGTTCACCCCGCACGTCACAACTTTCCCGCCCGGTGCGACAACCTTCACCTTCACCCCAGAACCGTTGTGGTGCGAAGGTGAAGGTTCCGGCATCGGGCGAGAAAGTTGTGATCACTCGTCGCGGGCCAGCGGGGTGACCCCGGACGTGACCGTGCCACCGTGCGCGTCGAGGTGGGCCAGGGCGGTCGAGATGCCGTGCACCACCTCACCGAGCATCGGCAGGGTGAGGTGCCCGGCGCCGTGCAGCTTGATGTTGCGGGCGCCGAGGTCGCGGTGGCGCAGCGCCGCGCTGCGGTGGGGGTGGATCGCCCAGTCGTTGTCGGACCAGTACGAGATGAACCGGGTGCGGCAGCCGCGCACCGGGCGCTCCAGCTCCCGCATCAGGTGGCTGCCCGGCCGCATCTGCTGCATCAGGGTGGTCGGCACGGCGTAGGCGGCGTAGCTGCCCTCGTGCGGGGTGCCCAGCGTGATGAGGGTGTGCACCCGGGCGTCGCCGCCGAGCCGGGTGACGTAGTAGCGGGCGATCAGCCCGCCCAGGCTGTGCCCGATGATGTGGATGCGCTCGAACCCGGTCTCCTCGACGATCCGCTCCACCTCCACCGACAGGCCCGCGGCGGCGGCGCGCACGTCGTTCGCGACGGTCAGGTAGTTCATCGCGAAGACGTTGGAGAAGCCACGGCGGGTCAGGCCGCGCCGCAGCAGGGTGAAGATCGAGCGGTTGCTGACGATGCCGTGCACGAGCAGGATCGGCGTGCCCGCGGCCTCGACGTTGGAGACGAGCAGCCCGCGCTGCACCGGAGGCAGGTGCTCGAGGCGGTAGGACGGCCCGACCCTCTCGCCGCGACCCACCACGAGGCCGATCGGCCAGGTCGTGACGTGGGCCGCCAGCCACGCCGACTCGACGGCGTTGCCGGCCAGGACGGCCGGGTCGAACAGGTGCGCCACGGCCGAAGCCAGCCCCCGGGCGCGCCGCAGGAGCGAGTCCTGCCTCGCTGCAGGGTGCTCGTCGGGCGGTACGGCGCTCGGCCGCGGGAGGGTCGCCATGGCGACGCCACTGTACGACCGGGGCGGCCCATACACCCCGAAGGTCGGCCAGATGGTCACCATGCGGTCTGGGTCTGGGCCCGGTCGGTCAAGGCCCGGTGTGCCCGGGGTAAAGATCCTTTCGGCCCCGGTCAATTCTTCGCTGGGTCCGTTGTCACGACGGCGGCCAGCCGACAGGTTTCCCCTCGTGCCCGCATCCGGGACGCCCACCATGAAGGAGATCCTCGTCGTGAGAAGACTGACCACAGGCCTCGCCCTCGGCGCGGCCGCCGCCACCTTCGCCGCCGGCGCACCCGCCGCGTCGGCCCTGCCCGGCGCCACCCCTGCCGGGGCGTCGTCCGACCGCCAGCAGCTCAAGCTCGGTGCCGACGACACGCTCGTCCAGCGGTCGGTGACCACCGACCCGGACGGCACCCAGCACATCCGCTACGACCGCACCTGGAAGGGCCTGCGCGTCGTCGGGGGCGACCTGGTCGTGGAGAAGGAGAAGGGCGGCCGCATCGAGGACGTCCGCTTCAACAACGGCAAGAGCGTTGCCGCATCCACCACCACCCCCTCGGTCACGAAGACGACCGCGGTGTCGAAGGGCCAGCAGCGGTCGAAGGCGAGCGGGGAGAAGAGCGTCGGCGAGCTCGTCGTCTGGGCGTCGTCCGGGTCGCCGCGCCTGGCCTACGACGTGCTGACCACCGGCACGCTGGCCGACCAGACGCCGAGCCGGCTGCACACCATCGTCGACGCCGAGTCGGGGGCCGTCATCACGTCGTACGACGAGGTCGTCAAGGGCACCGGCAACAGCCAGTACTCCGGCACCGTCACGCTCAACACGACGCTGAGCGGCTCGACCTGGCAGCTGCGCGACACGCTGGGCAACTACACGACCGACCTCAACGGGGCGACGTCGGGCACGGGGACGCAGTTCACCGACGCGGACAACACCTGGGGGAACGGCTCGACCACGAGCCGGCAGACGGCGGGGGTCGACGCGCAGTACGGGGCTGAGAAGACGTACGCGTACTACAGCTCGGTGCTCGGCCGGGCCGGCATCTGGAACAACGGCACGGGGGCGCGGAGCCGCACGCACTACGGCAACGCCTACAACAACGCCTTCTGGGACGGCACCCAGATGACCTACGGCGACGGCGCGGGCAACGCCAAGCCGCTCACCTCGATCGACGTGGCCGCCCACGAGATGAGCCACGGCGTCACCGAGAACACGGCGGGGCTGGTCTACACCGGCGACGCGGGTGGTCTCAACGAGGCGACGTCCGACATCTTCGGCACGGCCGTCGAGTGGTACGCCAACAGCGCCGCCGACCCCGGTGACTACCTCATCGGCGAGAAGATCAACATCAACGGCAACGGCACCCCCCTGCGCTACATGGACAAGCCCAGCAAGGACGGCGCCAGCCAGGACTGCTGGACCACCGGCACCAAGAACCTCGACCCGCACTACTCCTCGGGCCCGCTGAACCACTGGTTCTTCCTGGCCTCCGAGGGCTCCGGTGCCAAGACGATCAACGGCGTCGCCTACAACAGCCCGACCTGCAACGGCGCCACGGTGACCGGCGCCGGCCGGGCCGCGGCGGAGAAGATCTGGTACCGCACGCTGTCGACCAAGCTCACCTCGTCGAGCACCTACGCCGCCGCCCGCAACGGCGCGATCGCGTCGGCCAAGGAGCTCTACGGCGCGGGCTCGGCCCAGTGCCTCGCCACGGAGAGCGCCTTCTCGGCGATCGCGGTCCCGGCCGGCACCGAGACCTGCGGCGGCACGACCCCGCCGCCCACCGGCACCAACCTGCTCGGCAACCCCGGCTTCGAGTCGGGAGCCACGGTCTGGACCGGTACCGCCGGCCCGATCACCAACAACACCGGGCGGCCGGCCCGCACCGGGTCGTGGAAGGCCTGGCTGGGCGGCAACGGCACGACGAGCACCGAGACGATCAACCAGAGCGTCGCGATCCCGTCGACCGTGACCAGCGCGACCCTGTCGTTCTGGCTGCGCACCGACACCGCCGAGACCGGATCCACGGTCTACGACACGATGCGCGCCCAGGTCGTCGACGGCTCGACCGTCACCACCCTGGCCACGTACTCCAACGTCGGCACCAACGCCACCTACACGCAGAAGTCCTTCAACCTGACGGCCTACAAGGGCAGGACGGTGACGATCCGGTTCACCATGACCGAGGACTCCAGCCTGCAGACGTCCTTCGTCGTCGACGACACCTCCGTCGCGACGAGCTGACCGCACACCAGCACGACGGATGCCGTCCCTCACCTCGCGGGGGACGGCATCCGGCAAGTCTTCTCGACCGAAACGCGCGTTCGCCGCGCGCCGCAGCACCCGCTCAAGCACCATTGACCTGCCGCGCGTGGACGCGGCGTCCTACACCCAGGGGAGTCCCATGTCGACACGTCACCTCACCGGAGCAGCCCTCGCCATCGCGGTCGCGGCCACCGCCGCCACCGTCGCAGGCGGCTCCGGAGCCTCCGCCGCACCCGGGGGCAACGCGGCACTCAAGGCCGCCGAGCAGTCCGCCGCCGCATCGACCGGCGACGACCTCGGACTGCCGGCCGACCAGTCGCTGACCGTGCGCTCGGTGCTCACCGACCCCGACGGCACGCGACACGTGCGCTACGACCGCACGGTCGACGGCCTGCCCGTCGTCGGCGGTGACCTCGTCGTGGCCAAGAGCGCGAACGGCACCGTCAAGAGCAGCCACTGGAACCGCGGCAAGGGGGTGGCCCCGGCCAGCACCAAGGCAACCGTGACCAAGGCGGCCGCGTCGGGCACCGCCGCGAAGTCGGCCGGTTACCGGGTCGACTCGAGCGCCGCCGCCCTGGTCGTCTACGCGAGCGAGGGCACCCCGCGCCTGGCGTGGCAGGTCACGACGACCGGCACGCGCGCGAGCCAGACGCCGAGCCGCCTGAAGACCTGGGTCGACGCTCGCACCGGCAAGGTCATCGACTCGGCCGAGACCATCGAGGAGGGCACCGGCAACACCCAGTACTCGGGCGCGGTCACGCTCAACACGGTGGGCAGCCCCACGTTCAGGCTGCGCGACAGCGTCGGTAACTTCACGACCGACCTGAACGGCGCGACCTCCGGCACGGGCACCGAGTTCACCGACCTCGCCCCCGCCGACGACGTCTGGGGCAACTTCGCCACGAGCAGCCGCCAGACCGCCGCCGCGGACGCCCAGTGGGGCGCCCAGCAGACCTACGCCTTCTACAACACCACGCTCGGGCGGGCCGGCATCTGGAACACCGGCGTCGGCGCCCGCAGCCGGGTGCACTACGGCAACGCCTACGTCAACGCCTTCTGGGACGGCACCCAGATGACCTACGGCGACGGCGCGAGCAACCTGCGGCCGCTGACCGCGATCGACGTCGCCGGGCACGAGATGAGCCACGGCGTCACCGAGAACTCCGCAGGGCTGAACTACCGCGGCGAGTCCGGCGGCCTCAACGAGGCGACGTCCGACATCTTCGGCACGGCGGTCGAGTTCTTCTCGGCACCGTCCTCGACCGACGTGGGTGACTACCTCATCGGCGAGAAGATCAACATCAACGGCAACGGCACCCCGCTGCGCTACATGGACAAGCCCAGCAAGGACGGCCGCAGCGCCGACTGCTGGAGCAGGACCGTCGGCCGGCTCGACGTGCACTACTCCTCCGGGCCGCTGAACCACTGGTACTACCTGGTCTCCGAGGGCTCGACTCCCAAGACCATCAACGGCGTCAGCTACAACAGCCCGACCTGCGGCGCCCCCGCCATGACCGGCGTCGGCCACGCCGTCGCCGAGAAGGTCTGGTACCGCACGCTGACGACCAAGCTCACCTCGAGCAGCGGCTACGCGGCGGCCCGCAACGGCGCCATCGCCTCGGCCAAGGAGCTCTACGGCAGGAACAGCGCGAACTGCCTGGCCGTGCAGAACGCCTTCAACGCCATCGCGGTGCCGGCCGGCACCCAGACCTGCGCCAACTAGCAGGTCGCTGGGTCGAGGTGGTGTCCTGGTCGCTGCGACCAGGACACCACCTCGCGCCCGGGTGCGGGCGTCAGCGGCAGACGGTGCGCTGGTCCGGGGGCAGCTGCACGTCGTCGAGCAGGGCGCGAGCTGTGGTCGACAGCGGGTCGCTGCCCTGCGCCTCACCGAGGGCGACGGCGCCGCTCTCGCGCCGCAGGGTGACCGTCATCCGGTCGGTGCCGGCCGCCGGGGCGACCGTGGGCGCCGCGGCGGTGGCCAGGGTCTGCACCGTCTCGGGGCCAACCGTGCAGTCGACCGATGCCGTGCGGGTGCTGCCGGTGACCCGGCCGTCGGCCGCCACGGACAGCCGGTCGTCGAAGCCGGCCATGCCACCGGTGCGTCGCAGGTCGGTCGCGGATGCCGTGCCGCCCGGCGCCGCGGTCGTGCCGGCCGCCGTGCCCGACGGGCTCGCGGTGGGGGAGGGCTGCTGCCCGCAGGCGCCGGTCGCCAGCGCGGCGGCCAGGGCCGCGGTGGCGAGCGCGGCAGCGGCGGGTCGGGGCACGGTGAGCGGATGCGGGGTGGACGGCACCCGCCCATCCCACCACCGGTCGTCGCGCGGGGCGACCGCTCGGGCGTGAGATGGGTCCCACCGACCGCCTCGGTGGGACCCGTGGCGCGACCCACCCCCTCGTCCCCGTTAGGCTCCCCAACGGACCACTTTCCATCTCAGCCG
>DASSQL010000126.1:0-22376 GCA_035702525.1 Ornithinibacter sp.
TCGCCACGACGACGAACGACAGCGCCGTGCCCTCACCGGCCACCCGGCGGAACAGCATGCCGAGCACCACGGTGCAGACGACGACGACCGCGCCGAACGCGAGCGAGCGCGGGCCGGTGTCGAGGGTGAGGCTCGCGAGCAGCCAGCCCGCGGCCGTGCCGACGAGGAACGGGGCGGCGGTGCGCAGGATGCCGGTGACGTCGAGCCCCTCGGCGTGCGACCGGCGCCCCACGGCGGCGAAGAGCACCACGAGGGCCACGTCGAGCACCGCCGGGAGGGCGCGGCTCACGAACGCACCCGGTCGAACAGCGACCGTTGGCGCGGCGGGGCGTGCGTCGGGTCGACCCCGTCGAACAGGCTCGACACCGACTCACCCTCGTGGATGCGCTTGATCGCCTCGGCGAACAGCCCTGCCACCGAACGCACCTTGAGCTCGGGCCAGTCGGCGGGCGCCGGAACGGTGTCGGTGGTGACCACCTCGTTGACCATCGGGTGCCCGCGCAGCCGCTCGACGGCCTTGCCGGCGAACAACCCGTGCGTGCACGCCACGGCCGCCTCGGTGACACCGTGCTCGGCGAGCCGGTCGAGCAGCTCGACGATCGAGCCGCCGGTGGCGATCTCGTCGTCGAGCACGATGGCCCGCTTGCCCCGGACGTCGCCGACGATCGAGTCGATGACGACGCGGTCGTCGCTGAGCCGTCGCTTCGACCCGGCCGCCACCGGCAGGCCGAGCAGCCGCGAGAACTGCGTCGCGTCCTTGGCGTTGCCCAGGTCGGGCGAGACGACGACGCAGTTGTCGAGGTCCTGCTGGCGGAAGTGGTCGGCGAGCACCCCGAGGGCGGTGAGGTGGTCGACGGGCACCGAGAAGAACCCGTGCACCTGGGGCGCGTGCAGGTTCATCGTGAGCACCCGGTCGGCGCCGGCGGTCGAGATCAGGTCGGCGACGAGACGCCCCCCGAGCGAGATGCGGGAGGCGTCCTTCTTGTCGCTGCGCGCGTAGGCGTAGTGCGGGATGACGGCGGTGATCATGCCCGAGGAGGCGCCCCGGGCCGCGTCGATCATCAGCAGCAGCTCCATGAGCGAGTCCTGCGTGGGCGGCACGAGGGGCTGCACGAGGTAGACGTCGCGCTGGCGGCAGTTCGCGAGCAGCTGGGCCTGCAGGCAGTCGTTGCTGAACCGGCTGATCAGGGTCTCCGAGAGGGTCACCCCCAGCTCGTCGCAGATCCGATGGGCGAGGGCGGTGTGGGCCGACCCGGAGAACACGACGACCTCGCGCATGTCCGCAGCCTATCGGCGGTCGTCGGGGGCGAGCGCGGCGGTGAGCTCGGTGGCCAGCTCCCACCGCTGCTGGCGCCCCACCGCGGGCGCCGCGCCGGGCATGAACGCGAAGCCGTGCGGCACCTTGAGGTAGTTCGTGAGGCGCACCGGCACCCCCGCCGCCCGCAGCGCGTCGGCGTACCGGATGCCGTCGTCGCGGATCGGGTCGAGGTCGGCGGTCTGCACCAGGGCCGGCGGCAGCCCGTCGAGCCGCCCGAAGAGGGGGGAGAGCAGCGGGTCGCGCAGGTCGTGGCCGTCCGGCACGTAGTGGTCGCGGAAGGCGTCCATCGACCGCTTGGTGAGGACGGCGGCGTTCGGGTGCTCCCGGATCGACGGCGAGGCCATGGTCAGGTCGGTGGCCGGGTAGATGAGCGACTGGTGGCGCAGCCGGGTGTCGCCGTGGTCGCGCAGCACCTGGGCCACGACGGCCGCGAGGTTGCCGCCTGCGGAGTCGCCGGCCACGGCCATCCGCGAGGTGTCGGCACGCAGCACGTCGCCGTTCACGCCCACCCACGTGGTCGCGTCGACGCAGTCCTCGGCGGCCACCGGGGCCCGGTGCTCCGGCGCCATCCGGTAGTCGACCGACACGACGACGCAGCCGACCGCCGCGGCGATGAAGGTGCACGTCGGGTCGTAGTCGACGACGTTGCCGAGCACCCAGCCACCCCCGTGGAACCACATGACGACCGGCACGTCGGTGCGGGCGTCGCGCAGCGCACGGGGACGATAGATCCGCAGCGGGATCTCGTGGTCGTCGCGAGCGGGTGCGGTGCCGAAGGTGATGCCGACCGCCGGGTCGACCCCGCCGGTGACGAGGTCGGTGACCCGGTTGCGGGGCAGCGTGGCACCCCGGGCCCGCTGGATGCCGTCGAAGTCGAGCTCCTCGACCGGCGGGCCGAGCCGGTCGCCGACGAACGACACCATGGCCATGAGCGGGGGCAGCCCGCGGTACCTGCGCACGCGGTCAGTATGGTCGAGACATGACCGTGCGCCGGGTGATGGGGATCGAGACCGAGTACGGCATCGTCGTGCCCGGCAACCCGACCGCGAACCCGATGGTCGCCTCCGGCGACGTGGTCACCGCGTACGCCGCGTCGCGCGGCATCCGGCCCGCCCGCGCGAGCTGGGACTACGCCGACGAGGCACCGCTGCGCGACGCGCGCGGCTTCGACATGGGCCGCGGCACGGCCCACCCCAGCCAGCTCACCGACGTCGAGGACCCCACCCTGGCCAACGTCGTGCTCACCAACGGCGCCCGCCTCTACGTCGACCACGCCCACCCCGAGTACAGCTCGCCCGAGGTCACCACCCCGCGGGCCGCCGTCACCTGGGACCGCGCCGGCGAGCTCGTCATGCGCGAGGCCGTGGCCCGACTCGCCACCGTGCCGCCCGGCATCAACCTCTACAAGAACAACACCGACGGCAAGGGCGCGTCCTACGGCACCCACGAGAACTACCTGATGGCGCGGTCGACCCCCTTCGCGAACATCGTGCGCCACCTGACGCCCTTCTTCGTCGTCCGCCAGGTCATCTGCGGGTCTGGCCGGGTCGGCATCGGCGTCGACTCGCGCACCACGGGCTACCAGATCGCCCAGCGCAGCGACTTCTTCGAGGTCGAGGTCGGGCTCGAGACCACCCTGAAGCGGCCGCTGATCAACACCCGTGACGAACCGCACGCCGTCGCCGACCGCTACCGCCGGCTGCACGTCATCCTCGGTGACGCGAACCACTGCGACGTCGCGAACCTGCTCAAGATGGGCACCACCTCGCTCGTGCTCGCGATGATCGAGGCCGACGCGTTCGGCGACGACCTCTCGGTGCGACGGCCGGTGGGCACCCTGCACGAGGTGTCGCACGACACGACGCTGCAGGCGAAGGTCGAGCTGGTCGACGGCCGCCGGATGACGGCGCTCGAGCTGCTCTGGGAGTACCACGACCGCGCCGCCGCCTTCGTCGACCAGCAGTCGGGCGGAGAGCCGGACAGCGACACGGTCGAGGTCATGCACTGGTGGGGCACCGTGCTCGACAAGCTCGGCCGCGACCCGATGGAGGCCCGCCGCGAGGTCGACTGGGTGGCCAAGCTCGCGGTGCTCGAGGGCTACCGCGACCGCGACTCGCTCGGCTGGGGCGACCCGCGGCTCAAGGCCGTCGACCTGCAGTGGTCCGACGTGCGCGCCGACCGCGGGCTGGCCCACCGGCTGGTCGCGACCGGCCGGCTCGAGGTGCTCGTCGACGAGGCCGACGTGCAGCGCGCCGTCGACGAGCCGCCGAACGACACCCGGGCCTGGTTCCGGGGCACCTGCCTGCGCCGCTTCCCGGACGACGTCGTCGCGGCGTCCTGGGACTCGGTGATCTTCGACGTCGCCGGCCAGCGCACCCTGCAGCGGGTGCCGATGCTCGAGCCGCTCAAGGGCACCGAGGCCGGCGTGGGTGAGCTGGTGCGCAACGCGCCGGATGCCGCGTCGCTGCTGCGCGCGCTGGCGGCCAACGCCGACCCGGAGCACTAGGCTCGCAACCAAGTCCACCTTTGAGGAGGGGTCACCATGGCCGGTCAGGAGCAGGTCCGCCCGCAGCGTCGTGACGACGGCGGTGCCGACGACGCCCCCGAGCCCGCAGCGGCAGCGGCCGCGCAGGTGCAGTCGAGCGAGATCGACGACATCCTCGACGAGATCGACGGCGTGCTGGAGTCCAACGCCGAGGAGTTCGTGCGCGGGTTCGTCCAGAAGGGTGGCCAGTGACCCCCGGAGCCGACAGCGGACGGCTGCCCGCGGCCTACCTCGTGCCCGGGTCGTCCTCGTTCACCGAGTTCCTCTCGGCCCAGGCGCCCACGATGCTGCCGTCGGGCCGCAGCCTGCCGCCGGGCGCGGCGATCGACGCGCCGCACGGCACGACGATCGTCACGCTCACCTACGCCGGCGGCGTGCTGATGGCGGGTGACCGCCGCGCCACCATGGGCAACCTGATCGCCAACCGCGACATGGAGAAGGTCTTCGCGACCGACGAGTACAGCCTGGTCGGCATCGCCGGCACGGCCGGCCTGGCCATCGAGCTGGTGCGGCTGTTCCAGGTCGAGCTCGAGCACTACGAGAAGATCGAGGGCACCTTGATGTCCCTCGAGGGCAAGGCCAACCGGCTCGCCTCGATGATCCGCGGCAACCTCGGCATGGCCATGCAGGGCCTGTCGGTCGTGCCGCTCTTCGCCGGGTTCGAGGTAGCCACCGGCATCGGCCGGATCTTCTCCTACGACGTCACCGGCGGCTGCTACGAGGAGCACGACCACCACAGCGTGGGGTCGGGCTCGCTGTTCGCGCGCGGCTCGCTGAAGAAGCTCTACCGCCGGGCCGGCACCCTCGACGACGCCGTGCGCGTGGCCGTGGAGGCGCTCTACGACGCGGCCGATGACGACTCCGCCACCGGTGGGCCCGACGTGGGCCGCCGGATCTGGCCGACCATCGGCATCGTCGACGACGACGGGGCACGCTTCGTGCCCGACGACGAGATCGCGCCGGTGGTCGACGCCATCATCGCCTCGCGCGTCGACAACCCGGGAGGTGCCCGATGACCGCCGGGATGCCGTTCTACGTCTCGCCCGAGCAGCTGATGAAGGACCGGGCCGACTTCGCGCGCAAGGGCATCGCCCGTGGGCGCTCGATCGTGGTGCTCGCCTACGACAACGGCATCGCCTTCGTCGGCGAGAACCCCAGCCGGGCGCTGCACAAGGTCTCCGAGATCTACGACCGGATCGCCTTCGCCGCCGTCGGGAAGTACAACGAGTTCGAGAACCTGCGGGTGGCCGGGGTGCGCTACGCCGACCTGCGCGGCTACTCGTACGACCGCTCCGACGTCACTGCCCGCGGCCTGGCCAACGCCTACGCGCAGACCCTGGGCGCCGTGTTCACCCAGGAGTCCAAGCCCTACGAGGTCGAGATCGTCGTGGCCGAGGTCGGCACGACCCCCGACACCGACCAGGTCTACCGGCTCACCTACGACGGCTCGGTGGCCGACGAGCACGGCTTCGTCGCCATGGGCGGGGGAGCGGAGCAGATCGAGACCGGCCTGAAGGAGCAGTGGCGCGAGGGCATGAACCTGTCCGAGGCGCTCGTGCTCGCCGTCAGCCTGCTCGGCGCCGACCCCGCGGGCGGGCCGACCCGCGAGCTGGCCCCCACCCAGCTCGAGGTGGCGGTGCTCGACCGCAACCGGCCCCGGCGCACCTTCCGGCGCATCACCGGCCAGCTGCTCGAGCGCCTGCTGAGCGCCGACGACCCGACCCGTGACGCCCCGCCGGCCGACGACGGCGCCGACGACCACTCGGTGCGCGACGCCACGACGAACCCGCAGACCCAGCGTCCCGCGCAGGACGGGCCGCCGGCGTGAACACTCCCGGGGGGCGGCGCATCTTCGGGATCGAGAACGAGTACGGCATCACCTGCTCGACCGGTGGCCAGCGCACGCTCACGCCCGACGAGGTGGCCCGCTACCTGTTCCGCAAGGTCGTCGCGTGGGGCCGCTCGAGCAACGTGTTCCTGACCAACGGCTCGCGGCTGTACCTCGACGTCGGCTCGCACCCCGAGTACGCCACCACCGAGTGCGACTCCCTGGGCCAGGTCGTGGCACACGACAAGGCGGGGGAGCGGATCATCGAGGGCCTGGTGGTCGACGCCCAGCAGCGGCTGCGCGAGGACGGCGTGGCGGGTGACATCTACGTCTTCAAGAACAACACCGACTCGGCCGGCAACTCCTACGGCTGCCACGAGAACTACCTGGTCACCCGGGCCGGGGAGTTCGCCACGATCTCCGACACGCTGCTGCCGTTCCTGATCAGCCGCCAGATCACCTGCGGCGCCGGGAAGCTGGTCGCCACCTCCAAGGGCGCCACCTTCGCCGTGAGCCAGCGGGCCGACCACATCTGGGAGGGCGTGTCGTCGGCCACCACCCGCAGCCGGCCGATCATCAACACCCGCGACGAGCCGCACGCCGACGCCGAGCACTACCGCCGCCTGCACGTGATCGTCGGCGACTCGAACATGAGCGAGTCGACCACGATGCTCAAGGTCGGGTCCTGCGACCTCGTGCTGCGGATGATCGAGGCGGGCGTGGTCATGCGTGACCTCACCCTCGAGAACCCGATCCGCGCCATCCGCGAGATCTCGCACGACACCACCGGGCGCCGCACCGTGCGGCTGGCCAACGGCCGGCAGCTGAGCGCCCTCGACCTCCAGCGCGAGTACCACGCGAAGGCCGTCGAGTTCGTCGCCCGCGAGGGATCCACGGACCCGCTGCACGGCCGCGTGCTCGACCTCTGGGACCGCACGCTGACCGCCGTCGAGAACGCCGACCTCTCCCTGGTGGCCACCGAGATCGACTGGGTCATCAAGTACCGCCTCATCGAGGACTACGCCACGAAGCACGGGCTCGACCTCGACCACCCGCGGCTCGCGCAGATCGACCTCGCCTACCACGACATCGACCGCAGCCGCGGGCTGTTCTACCTGCTCCAGCGGCGCGGGCTGGTCGCCCGGGTCGTCACCGACCCGGAGATCTTCCAGGCCAAGGTGCGCCCGCCGGAGACCACCCGTGCCAAGCTGCGCGGCGACTTCATCCGGGCCGCCCAGGAGCACCGTCGTGACTTCACCGTCGACTGGGTGCACCTCAAGCTCAACGACCAGGCCCAGCGCACGGTGCTGTGCAAGGACCCCTTCCTCGCCCAGGATCCCCGGGTCGAACGGCTCATCGAGGGCATGAGCGGCTGACCCTCCACGGGTCGCACGTGCAGGGTTCTCCCAGCCGGCGATGCGGGAGTTCACACGGGGCGCCGTTATCGTGGGGTGCTGTTGTTCGCAGCACGACAGCCCCCCGACCAGAAGGTTCCTCCCCGTGTCACGTCGTCTCACCACCGCCCTGTCCGCCGCCGTCCTCGCCTCCGCGCTCGTCCTGAGC
Organism: Ornithinibacter sp.; assembly: GCA_035702525.1. Taxonomy (GTDB): domain Bacteria; phylum Actinomycetota; class Actinomycetes; order Actinomycetales; family Dermatophilaceae; genus Fodinibacter. Next base: position 7,255 of record DASSQL010000126.1, read on the forward strand.
GCCTGCGGTGAGGAGGCGGCCACCAAGCCGTCCCCGACGGCCAGTGGGGTCACCGTCACCGGCAGCGACCCCGCCAAGGCCCCGACGGTCTCGGTCAAGGCGCCGCTCACCGTCACCAAGACGGGTTCGCAGGTCGTCACCGACGGCAGTGGCGCGGCCGTGGCCAAGGACGACCTCGTGTCCCTCCAGGCGGTCATCGTCAACGGTCGCGACGGCAAGACCATCAACTCGACGTGGGAGACCGGCGCGGTCGGCCTCGACCTCAGCGCGGCGCAGCTGTTCTCCTCGTTCAAGAGCGAGCTCCCCGGCAAGAAGGTGGGCTCGCGGGTGGTCATCACCTCGACCGCCGCCGACGCGTTCGGTGACACCGGCAACGAGAGCCTCGGCGTCAAGAAGGACGACCCGATCGTCTTCGTCGTCGACCTCGTCGCGGCGACCAAGTCGCTCAAGGAGGCCGAGGGCAAGGCCGTCGCGCCGAAGAAGGGCCTGCCGACGGTCACCATGAACCCGGGCAAGCCGGCCACGATCACGGTGCCCAAGGGCGCCAAGGCCCCGGCCAAGACCATCGTCCAGCCGCTCATCGAGGGCACCGGCCCCGAGGTGAAGAAGGGCCAGACCGTGCGGGTGGCCTACACCGGCGCGCTCCTGAAGGACGGCAGCGTCTTCGACGCCAGCGCGAGCCACCCCGAGCAGCCTGCCTTCGACTTCGTCGTCGGCTCCGGCCAGGTCATCAAGGGCTGGGACAACGGTCTGCAGGGCCAGAAGGTCGGCAGCCGCGTGCTGCTCGTCATCCCGCCGGCCGAGGGCTACGGCACCGCCGGGAGCCCGCCGAAGATCTCCGGCAAGGACACCCTGGTGTTCGTCGTCGACATCCTCGCCGCGTACTGACCGCACCCGAGCAGCCCGGCAGCACACCCGACCGCACACCCCCCAACTCCACGGAGGTCGTCAGATGAGCACGCAGCCCACCCGCCCCGAGATCGACTTCCCGGGCGACCAGCCCCCCACCGAGCTGGTCATCGAGGACATCACCGTCGGCGACGGCCCCGAGGCGGTCGCCGGCCACACGATCCGCGCGCACTACGTCGGCGTGGCGCACTCGACCGGTGAGGAGTTCGACGCCTCGTGGAACCGTGGCGACCCGCTGGAGTTCCGGCTCGGCGTCGGCATGGTCATCGCCGGCTGGGACCAGGGCATCGAGGGCATGAAGGTCGGCGGCCGCCGCCGGCTGACCATCCCGCCGCACCTCGGCTACGGCGACCGGGGTGCCGGCGGCGCGATCAAGCCCGGCGAGACGCTGATCTTCGTCGTCGACCTCATGGACGTGCGCTGAGCACTGCGGCGTGAGCACCCGCGGCGGCAGCCGCGACGAACGGGGCGGGGTCTGCATCCAGACCCCGCCCCATCGTCGTCAGGGCCACCGGTGAGGTGCGCAGCGCGTCGACGAGGCCGTCGACCGGCACCTCGACGACGGTCAGCGCCGCGCGGGCGGTGCTGACCAGCTCGGCCAGCTGTTCGCGGACCAGCGCGTCGAGACCGGGGTCGGCCAGGGTCGTGACCGGTACGTCGGCCGGCGTCAGCAGGGCCCGGCCGTAGGCCGTGCGGCTGTGGTGGCTGATGCCGCGGTGCCGGTCGCGCCGGTCGCTGCCCGACACCCGCAGCGATGCGACCCCGCGACCGCCGAGCACGTCGGCCGCGTGCAGTGCGTCGGCGCAGGCCACCCCGGAGTAGCCCCACCGGGTGCCGGTACCCACGTTGCCCGGCCCCTGGGCCACCACGGTCACGTCGGCGCCCACGACGTGCCGCGCCGCGAGCAGGCCGGTGTGGGTCGTGACCGCCTCGTGGTCGCCCCCGAAGGCCTGCCCGACGGTCAGGGTCGCGGCCAGCCAGCCGGCATCCGCCAGCCCGGCCACGGCCCGCGAGAACGCCGCTGGCAGCGCCCCGCCGTCGGTCATCACGTACGCGACCCGCGCCCGTGGGTTCACCGCCCGGATGCCGGCCACCACGGCGGGCAGCGCGGAGTGCAGGTCGGCGACGACGACCGGCATCCCGGCGAGGTCGTCGGCGTCGGCGAGGGCGTCGTGGTGCGGGCTGTCCTGCTCGTCGACCGCGAGCAGCATCTGCTGCAGGGGTGTGTAACGCGCCTTGACGATGTGGCCGAGGCCCTGCGGCGGGTCGGCGAGGAGGTGGTCGGGGCGGGCGACGACGAACGCCAGGCCTCCGGTGCCCAGGCCCTTGAGCAGCGCGGACGCGTTGAGCAGCACGCGCTCGCCGGGCTCGGGGGAGCCGACCATGGCCGTGTAGGCGAGAGCCCGCACCGGGGTGTCGGGGGCCTCGTCGAGCCGGACGCTGCACTCCACGGCGCCCGGCCAGTGGCGCACCTGCTCGATGACCGTTCCGGCTCGCCACTGCATCACGGTCGGCAGCGTACGCGTCGGGTAGCGTTCGGCGGGTGAGCACCGAGCCCGGCACGGCCGCCCCGTCGGCGGCGCAGGTGAAGACCGAGCGACTCCTGAACCTGGTGCTGGTGCTCCTGTACACGCGCCGCCCCCTGTCCAAGGCGCAGATCCGCCAGCTCGTGCCCCAGTACGGCCAGTCGGCGTCGACCGAGGCCTTCGAGCGGATGTTCGAGCGCGACAAGGACGAGCTGCGCGAGCTCGGCATCCCGCTGGTCACCGAGGACATCGACCCGCTCCACGAGGACGAGCCCGGCTACCGCATCCACCAGCGCGAGTACGCGCTGCCCGACATCTCGTTCGAGCCCGACGAGCTCGCCGTGCTCGGCCTCGCCAGCCGCACCTGGGCGCAGGCCAGCCTGGCCGGCCCGGCCGCGCAGGCGCTGCGCAAGCTGCGCGCCGCCGGGGTCGAGCGCGACGTCGACGCCCTGATCGGCATCGAACCGCGGCTGCGCACCACCGAGCCGGCCTTCGACGCGGTCAAGGACGGCGTGCTGCGCCGGGTACCGCTGCGGTTCTCCTACCGTCGGCCCGAGGCCGCCGAGGCGACCGAGCGCCACGTGCAGCCCTGGTCGCTCGTGTCGTGGCACGGCCGCTGGTACCTCAACGCGTTCGACGTCGACCGCGGCGCGGCGCGCGCCTTCCGCCTCTCCCGGATCGTCGGGGCAGTGCGCACGGCCGGGCGACCCGGGTCGTTCGAGGTGCCCGACGACCACGAGCCCGAGATGATGGTGCAGCGGGTGGCCCAGCCCACGACCCAGCCGAGCCCCGCGGTGCTGCGGGTGCGCCAGGGCGCCGGTCACAGCCTGCGCCGACGGGCCCGCACGGTCGGCGAGGTCGACGGCACCTGGGACCTGGTCGACCTCGACTACACCGACCTCGAGGACTTCGCCGAGGAGCTCGCCGGCTACGGCACCGACGTCGTCGTCGAGGCACCCCCGGAGCTCGTCGACTCGGTGGTCCGCCGCCTGCGCGGCTCGCTCCTGGCACACGGGGGCGCCCGCTGATGGCCGGGTTCACCCAGGAGACCGCGACCGCGCGACTGTCCCGGCTGCTCACCATGGTGCCGTGGCTGGTCAACCGGCAGGGGATCGACCTCCAGCAGGCCGCCGACGACCTCGGCGTCAGCGTCGAGCAGCTCGAGGCCGACCTGAACCTGCTGTTCCTGTGCGGCTACGGCCAGATGCCCGACGAGCTGATCGAGGCAGACTGGGAGGAGGGCCGGGTCTTCGTCGGCAACGCCGACACCATCGCCCGACCGCTGCGCCTCGGGGTCGACGAGGCCGTCACGCTCGTCGTGGGCCTGCGGGCGCTGCGCGAGGTGCCGGGGCTGGGCGAGCGTGACGCCGTCGACCGGGCCCTGGCCAAGCTCGAGGATGCCGCCGGCGCGGCTGCCGCTCCGGCCCGCCGGGTGCGTGCGGAGGTCGCGGAGGGCGGCTCACCCGAGCTGCTGGCACGGGCCCAGCAGGCGATCGCCGACCGCCGGCGGGTCCACCTGCGCTACCTCGTGCCCGGTCGCGACGAGACCACCGAGCGCGACGTCGACCCGATGCGGGTCGTGGGCATGGACGGGCGCTGGTACCTCGAGGGCTGGTGCCACCGCGCCGAGGACACCCGGATGTTCCGCATCGACCGCATCGAGGAGCTCACCGTGCTCGACGTCGACGGCACCCCGCCCGCCGGCGCCCGCGAGCGCGACCTGTCCGAGGGCACCTTCCGCCCGGCGCCCGACGACCTCGTCGTCACCCTGCGGCTGCTGCCCGGCGCCACCTGGGTGGCCGACTACTACCCCGTCGAGTCGGCGCAGGACGTTCCTGCTGCCGACGGGGGCGGGCTGCTGGTGCGCGTCCGCACGGCCGACACCGCGTGGCTTCGCCGGCTGGTGTGGCGGCTCGGGGGCCGTGGCACGGTGGTCGACCCGCCCGAGGTCGTCGCCGAGATCCGCGACGGTGCCGCCGCGGCGCTGGCCGCCTACCCGCCGACCGCCGGCGAGGGCTGACCGTGCTGCCCTGGTGGGGTTGGGTGCTGCTCTGGGTCGTGCTGCTGCTCGCGTCGGCCGCCTTCCTGGGCTGGCGGGCCTGGGTGGTGTGGGGGAAGACCCGGGCGCTCGGGCGCGAGGTGCAGCGGGCGAGCGCGCTCGTGGCCGAGCTCGAGAGCCGCGCCGACGAGCTGCGTGACGTCGACCCCGAGCTGATCGCGGTCACCCAGCCAACTCACAGGATGCGGGCGCAGTATCGGGAGCAACGGGCCACTGCGAAGGCTGCCCGGCACGTTCGCCGTGCCGACCGGCTGCCGCCGTGGGCGCGCGTACACTGACGCCAGACCTCGCACGACACGTCACAGACGTCACACGACATCACAGGAGATGGACCCCATGGGCAGGATCGGACCCACCGAGATCATCATCGTCGCGGTGCTGATCATCGTCATCTTCGGCTGGAAGAAGCTTCCTGACGCGGCCCGCAGCCTGGGCCGGTCGGCACGGGTCTTCAAGTCCGAGGTCGACGAGATGAAGAAGGAGAACGAGGCCTCGAAGTCGGAGGCCTCGACGACCACCGTGCGCAGCGAGCCGATCGAGCCAGCCGCCCCGGTCGACCGCACCATGCCGGCCGGCGACGGCAACGCCGTGCACGAGAACACCCCGCGCACGGACAACCAGTCCGGGCCCGTGGCCTGATCCACCCCCTACCTCGCTCGACACCACACTCCATGGCTCGTCTTCGCAGGCGCCCTCGCGACCCCGAGGGCCGGATGACACTCGGCGAGCACTTCCGCGAGTTCCGCCGACGCATCTTCATCGCAGCGGCGTCGATCGCGGTGGCGTCGGTGGTGGCGGGCCTGTACTACGAGCAGATCTTCGACGTCCTGACGGCCCCCTTCTACGACTACAAGCGCTCGAGCCCCCAGGTCACGGCGAGCATCAACTTCGCCGAGGCGACGGCAGCGCTGTCCAACCTGATCAGCCTGTCGATCTTCGTGGGCATCATCGTCTCGAGCCCGATCTGGCTGTACCAGATCTGGGCCTTCATCGTTCCCGGGCTGACCCGCAAGGAGAAGCGGATCTCGCTGGCCTTCCTGGGCGCGACGATCCCGCTGTTCCTGCTCGGCGTCGCTCTCGGCTACCTGATCCTGCCCCAGTCGCTGAAGATCCTCTACGGGCTCAGCCCGGCAGGGACGTCGAACATCCAGCAGGCGTCGATGTACTTCTCGTTCGTCACCCGCTTCATCCTCGTGTTCGGCATCGGGTTCCTGTTCCCGGTGGTGCTGGTCGGGCTCAACGCCGTCGGCATCATGCCGGCGAGCCGGCTGATCAAGGGCTGGCGGGTGGCCGTCGTGCTGATCTTCGTGTTCGCGGCGGTCGCCACGCCGACCGCCGACCCGTTCACGATGTTCGTGTTCGCCGCCCCGTTGACCGCGCTCTACTTCGCGGCCTGGTTCGTCTGCCGCATCCTCGACAAGCGCAAGGAGAAGGCGCGACCCGACTGGCTCGACGTCGACGACAACGAGGCCTCGCCACTCTGACGCGCGCGAGACCCGAGGAGGAGCCATGCCGCGGCCACCCGGTGTCCCTGAGTCCTTCGACGTGCGCACCGTCGTCTACCTGCGCCGTGGGGAGCACCCGCCGCAGCTGAGCGAGGAGGAGTCGACCGCACTGCACCACGCCCACCTGGCCCACCTCGCCGAGCTCGGCCGCCGCGGCATCATCGCGGCCAACGGGCCGCTGCGCGACCAGTCCGACGACACGATCCGGGGGATGTCGGTGTGGACCGTCGACGTCGACGAGGCCCGCCGCCTGGCCGAGCAGGACCCGGCCGTGGTCGCCGGCCGGTTCCGGGTCGACGTCGCCCGCTGGGCGGTCGCGGCCGGCCGGGTGGCGTTCCCGGAGCAGGACGCCCCGGTGGGTGAGCGGGTCAGGTTCGAGGACCTGTGACCGCGCCCGCCGTGGGTTCGGTCAGAGGCCGGCGAGCACCTGCGCCACGATGATCTTGGCGATCATCGCCACCGGGTAGACCAGCGCGTAGGCGACACCGATCCGGGTGTCGTAGCTGGTCTTGTCGTTGACGTAGGCCAGGATCGCCGGCTGGGTCTGGCCGCCGGCGAGCGCACCCGCGGTCTCGAGCCAGGACATCTTGCGCAGGACGTGCACACCGAGCACGAGCAGGCCGGCGCTGCAGGCGGTGAGCACCAGCCCGAGGACGAGGACGCGCCACCCGGCATCCGAGGCGAGGGCCCCGGAGATCGAGCGACCCGCGCGCACCCCGGCGTAGGCGAGGAAGGTGACCATGCCCAGTGACGACAACGCGTGGGCCGCGCCGTTGGACATCGAGGTGATGACCGGCCCGACCCGGCCGAGGCGCCCGAAGACGAGGCCGACCATGAGCGTCCCGGCGGCCGCCCCGATGGTGAAGCCACCGCCCGGGGTGGGCACGTGGATCAGGCCGATGGCCATGCCGACCGCGAGGCCGAGGGCGAGGCCGCCGACGTTGATGTCGGACATGCCGCGGTCGCTGTCGCCGAGGTACTTGCCGACCTCGGCCATTCTGGCTCGTGGTGCGATGACCCGGAGGCGGTCGCCCATCGCGAGCACGAAGGTGTCGTGCGCGACGAGGTCGACGTCGCCGCGCCGCACCCGGCTGACGGTGGCGCCGAACTTGTCGTCGAGCTGCAGCTCGCCGACGGTGTGGCCGACCAGGGGCTTGTTCGAGAGGGTGATCCGCCGGAAGTCGAGGTCGTGCCGGTCCTCGACGATGTCGTGCGACGACACGTGGCCGAGGCGGTCGGCCACGTCGTCGAGAGCGGCGCGCGGGCCGACGATGGTGACGAGGTCGTTGTGGCCGATCGTCTCGGTGCCGGCCGGCACGATCGTCGGGTTCGCGGCGTGGGCGTGCTTCAGGCGCGAGACGCCGATCTCGTCGTGATGGGCGCTGGCGAGCATCGACACCGTCATCGGCTCGTCGACCTCGACGCGCACGGTGATGTGGCCGATCTCCTCGCGACGCGGCTCCGCGCCCGGGCGGCGCAGCGACCAGGCCGCGACGACGAGCATGACGATGACGCCGCCGAGGTAGGTGATCGAGTAGCCGATCGTGGGCGCCGCGGGGTCGGCCGCACGGGCCGAGGCCGCCGCGAGCGCGGGGGTGTTGGTCAGCGCACCGGCGTAGGCGCCGGCGACGGTGCCCGGCTCGAGGCTGAGCGCGCGCCCGACGACCACCGCGATGCCGCCGACCAGGGCGAGCGCACCGGCGACGACGAGCATCGTGGGCCAGCCGCGGCGCAGCGAGGCGAAGAAGTGGGTGCCCGACACGACGCCGATCGTGTACGTGAACAGCACCAGCCCGAAGGTGCCGACCACCTCGGGGATCTCGAGGTCGACCCCGGCGGCCGCCGACCAGGCCGAGACGCCGAGCGCCGCGAACAGCACCGCGGCCGGGCCGAGACGCACCCCCGCGATCCGCACGTGCCCGACGGCTGCCCCGAGAACCAGCAGGACCGCGAGGAGGAGGAGAGGGTACTCGGCGAAGGTCTCGAACAGGGTGGTCACGTACGCGATCCTTCCACTGTTCCACCCCTCGGGATGACAGCGCTGTCTCCACGCGACCCACTGACGGCACGCGACGGCGTGGGGCCCCGCCTCAGCGGGACCCCACGCCGAGGTTCACCTCACACGGTGGGTGTGGGCGGTATCACGGTGCCGGCGTCACGGTCTGGACGTTCGACCACCCCGACTGACCCAGCACGTTCACGGCGGCCATCCGGAAGTACCAGTTGGCGGTGCGGCTGATGTTGCCGGTCGTGAAGGTGGTGACCGAGCCGACGGTAGCGCTGGTGACTCCGGTGGCGAACGCCGGGTCCAGGCTCCGCTGGATGACGTAGCTCGTCGCGAACGGAACCGGGGCCCAGGTGATCGTCGCCCGCTCGTTGGCGCCTGCGCGGACCGCCGTACCCGTGAGGATCACCGGTGCTGCGGGGGCCGACACAGGGACGGTCACCTGGGTGCTGAACGCCGAGGTGCCGGCGACGTTGTCTGCCGCCACGCGGTAGACGTACGAGCTGTTCAGGGCGACCGTGCTGTCGGTGTAGGTCACCGCGCCCGTTCCGGTGCGGGGTGCGACCGTGGCGAGCTGGGTGAAGGTGGCTCCGTTGTCGGTGGACCGCTGGACGATGAACCGTGCCTCGGTGGTGGCCGTGTCCTGCCAGGTGAGGTTCACCCGTGGGGCCGTGCTGGTCCCGGCGAGGGTCGCCGACAGTCCCGTCGGGGCGGTGGGGGCGTTCACGCCGAGGACGGCGGTGGACGACGACACCGTCATCGACGGCATGCCCGAGCCGTAGCCGACGACGTTCTCGGCGACGACCTGGTACTTGTACGCCGTCGTCCCGGTGGACGTCGTGTCGGTGAAGGTGACGACGCCGTGCTTGTTCGCACCACCCAGTGGCTGGTCGAGGGTGCCCACGGTCGTCCACGTCGTGCCGTCGGTCGTGCGCTTCACGACGAACCGGGTCTCGGTGATCGAGTTGTCGTTCCACGTCAGCGTGACGTTCTGCCCGATGACCCGCCCACGCCGGTCGAGCACGTCGACGAACGCGGAGGCCAACCCGTCCGGCTTGATCGGCGGCAGGGCCAGCGAGACCGGACGCATCATGTCCATCTCCTCGTGGCTGAGGATGTGGCAGTGCCACACGTACTCCCAGCCGAAGTTGATGGTCTGGTTCGTGATCGGTGTCGCCAGCGGGTTGCCCTGCGGGTCGGTGTTGAAGAACATCGCCCCGGAGTTCGCCGGCATCATCGGGTTGAGCGGCCGCACCGAGTTGGGCACCTCGAAGGGAACCTGCGGGATGATCGGGCGCAGCGCGACGATGGTGTCCTCGAGGGGACTCATCCGCACGGTGTCCTTCCATCCGTTCTCGTTGGCGTCGTTCGGGATGATGATGTTGTCCCACGTCACCCGGTTGAGCACCTGGACGTCGTAGAGGTGGAAGTGGATCGGGTGGGTGTCCACACCGTTGTGCGTGACCCGCCAGATCTGGGTGCCGTCCTTGGCGTCGCTGATCGGGCTGATCTTGACGTCACTGACCGGTTCCCCGGTGACGGAGTCGGTCGTCACGACCTGCTTGGGCAGGTTGGTGCCGTCGATCAGCTCGGTCTGCGGGTTGACGAACGGGTAGAGCGTGACGTTCTGCGCTCCCGGAGTCGGTGGTTGCGCCTCGATGCCGAGGTTGGCCTGCATCCGGCCGAACTCGTCGAACGTCGTCGAGTTCGTCTCGTCGTGGATGGCCTTCGGCTCCATCGCCACCGTCGTCTTGGTGGTCGGGGACTTCAGCGTGTTGAAGGTGAAGCTGCCGGTGTCGTTGACGCGGACCAGGCCGTCGCACTTGGTGACGCCGGCCGCCTTGCACTCACCGGTCGCGGCGAAGCTGCTGCCCATGGCCGAGTTGTAGGCCGCCTGGCCCACGATCGGTGGGTGCTGGCTCGACTCGAACACACCGGACCCGTTCGCCTTGTGGGCGAAGGCGTTCTTCAGCTTCGTCACGTCGAACGGCGCTGACGGTGTGCCCGCGTTGATGGTGACCTGCATGACGGTGCGGGTGTTGGGCCCGTACCCGGGGAAGATCTTCGGCGCGCCCGTGGGGCTCAGGTCCGGCGCTCCGGTGTAGTAGTCGTACCCGGGAACGCGGGCCGGGAAGGCCGCCGGTGCGTCGTTGTAGAGGATCAGCGTCTTGCCGGCGAACTTCGAGAAGTCGACGACGGCGTCGGCCCGCTCGGCCGGGGCCAGCAGCATCGAGTGCTGGTCGACGTTGCCCACGTCGAACCGGGTGGGGTCGGTGATCCAGGTGGTGGGCTGCTGGCCGTCGATGACGGTCGGCGTCGGCAGGAAGCCGCCCTCGTTGGCGAACTGCACCCAGTCGGGACCGGACGCGTCGTTGTGCGCGTCGGCCGGCGTCGGGGAGACGTTCGGGTCGGTCTGGGCCGCCAGGAGCTCGGCCGGGTTGAGCTTCACCTCGGTCTTGCCGTTGCCGTTGGCCGGGTCGGGGTCAGCCGTGTACCACTGGAGGTCGAAGAACCGGTCGTTGGCCGCGTTGAGCATCCGCAGCCGGTACGGCTTCGGGTCGAGGGTGACCTTGGGGTAGGCCACGCCGTTGACGAGCGGGGTGTCGTTGAACTGCTCCATGCCGGCCGAGATGTTCGGCGTTCCGGGGATGAGCTCGGGCTCGCAGAACGGGTCGGTCTGGTACTGCCAGGTCGACGGCACGTCGATCTTGCAGCTCGCGCTGTAGTAGGGGTTCGGGATCGGCCCGTACTTCGTGCCGCTGGCCGGCGGCCAGAACCACGGCCCGTACATCCAGCGTCCGTAGGCGCTCATGCCCGAGGCGTCACCGGGGTTCTGGGCGGGCATGTACACGTGGTGGTACCAGAGGCTTCCCTGGCCGCCCCAGCGGGCGTTGTCCCACGTCGGGTCCTGCCCGTAGGAGGTGACGTTGCCAGCGGTGTCCTTGACGTCCTTGAGCTGCTGGTCGCCGGGCACGAAGGTCTTGTCCTGAATGATGAGTGGCAGAGTGTCGGCTGCACCGGGGATGGTCCCGTCCGCGACGAGCTTCTTCTCGGTGTCGTCGGCGATCAGGTAGCCCGCAGCCTCGCCGGCGTAGACGTTGAGCCGGGTGATGCCCCACGCGTGGTCGTGGTAGAACATCAGCCGCGCGCTCTGCTGGTTGGTGTAGAAGAACGTCTGGCAGCCGTCGTCCTTGGCGTCGCACAGGGTCGCGCCCGTCGCGTCCTTCATGTCCGGCACGTTCTGGACGCTCACGCCCTGCGGCCAGCTCGTGGACTCGCCCGCCGGGGTGATCCACTGGTGCGGGGTGCCGTCACTGATCCACGGGGTGGTGCCGCCGTGCAGGTGCAGGGTGGCCCGGTCGTCCTTGAAGCAGTTCGCGCCCTTGGGAGCCTGGGTGCACTCGGGGTTGCGGATGGCGTCGTCGACGGTCTTCTGGTCGACGGGGTCGGGCATGGTCATCGGGACCATCCCCGAGCCCATCATCGAGCTGTCGGTGGGCAGGAAGAGGTCGCCCTGCGCCCCTGTGGGCAGGAGGTTGCGGAACACGATCCTCGTGGGCTTGTTCCTCGTCGCTGAGATGATCGGCCCGAGGTACTGCGGTGGGGTCACCGCGAAGGCCTGGGTCCCGTTGATCAGCACCGGGGTGTCCGGCAGCGACGGGTCGACGTTCGCGTTCGTCAGCGGGAAGTGCTGGCTCACATCGGCGTTGGCGGGGGTCTCGATCTGGACGTACCCCCGCACGAGGGTGGGCGGCAGGTCGGAGGAGAACGAGGTCCGGTACTGCACCAGCCCGATGACGTACTCGTCGGCCGCGACGTCGCGGTTCGGGGTCACGCTGGTGTCGGTGTACTTCTTCACCTGCGGGACTGCCGTCGGCAGGTACTTGCCCGTCGCGGGGCAGGCCGGCGGGCTGCAGAGCCCGGGCAGGTCGTCGACGAACTTCCTCATGCCCTTGGTCAGGTAGCCGGCGCCAGCGGTGTCGACGGCGACGGCGGTGATCGCGCCACCGTCGGTGAGCGCGGTGGCGCCGGCGCCGCTGCCGGTGCCGGTCGGGTCGGTGACCACCACGGTCGGAGCACTGGTGTACCCCTTGCCGAAGGCCAGGACGTTGACGGCCGTGAGCTTCAGGGTGGCGGATGCCGTTGCCGCCGCGGTGCCGTCGGGGAAGTTGATCGGGTCGTACTGCGTGCCGTTGCGGATGTTCACCGCCGGCGCCGTCGTGTAGCCGGAGCCCGGCTCGTCGACGACCACGCTGGCGATGGAGACGGTGGCGTCCGGGGCGTGCGAGCAGTCGGCGGTCTCGACGCACACGACGTGACCGGTGGCCTGGGTGCCGTTCGGGTCGTCGGGGTAGTCGAAGTCGACCGTCGGCATCGAGTAGCCGGACCCGGCATCGGTGACCGTCACGGCATCCACACCGCCCGAGCCGATCGCGGTCGCTGCCGCGTTGCCCGTGACGGTCAGGTCGACGCCTCCGTTGAGGTCGACCTTGAACGCCGAGTAGCCGGACCCCGGCACGACGTTCGTGAACCCGGTGACCACGTCGGACGCGCTCACCGTGGCGGTGGCGGTCGCGGCCGTGGTGCCACCGGCGATCGTCACCGTCGTCGTGGCGTCGTACCCCTGCCCCGGTGAGGTGATGTCGATGGCGGAGATGCCGCCGCTCGCCGGGTCCACCTGCGCGACGGCAGCGGCCCCGGTGCCCGTTCCGTTGAACGTCACCGAGGCCTGGTTGAGCGTGAGTGGGCTGTTGGCCCAGTTGGGCCATGGCCCGAAGTAGTGGGGCACCTTCGCCGGATCCGGCGGTGTCGCAGCGACGGCGGCTCCGGTGCCCATTGCCGTCGCCGCCATGGCGATGACCATGGCGAGAATGGTGAGGAGAATCGTGGTGGTGTTGCGTGCGATCCGGTTCATGGCTACTCCGCCCCTGCCTGCCTCCGCGATGGTTTCGCGGTTTGGGGGGACGCTATTCCCCCCAAATTTGGGGGGACAAGAGAAGCCTCATGCATGAAACACGTTTCGCGAAACTGCAGGTCACCGACCGGTTTCGGGCGCCGCCAGCCGCCGCGAGCGGGCCTGGTGGCCGAGCCTGCTCGACCCCCGGTGTTGCGGGCCGGTGAGGCGTCGGTCATAATGCCGGACTCCCGAACGCCGTTGCCCCTATCTTTTTTCGTATGAGCAGGGATGGGTGGACGTTCCTCAGCAACCACGGGCACGTGCTCGTGTGCCTGGCAGTGGAACCGGACGTGCTCCTGCGGGACGTCGCGTCGAGCATCGGGATCACCGAACGCGCCGTGCAGCAGATCGTCGCCGACCTCGAGCGGGCCGGTGTCATCGTCCGGCTGAGGGTGGGCCGGCGGAACCGGTACATCCTGCGCCGCGAGGAGGAGTTCCGTCACCCGGTGGAAGCCGGTGTGACGATCGGTGACTTCGTCGACCTCGTCGAACGGGGCGTGGCACGTCGCCGGCGGACCACGGCCACCCGGGGCCTTGCCTCCAGCCTGTCCGCCCTGGACCCGACACACCTCATCGACTGGGCGTCCGAGGCAGCGCAGCGCCGGCTCCCGAGCCGGTAGCCCGCCACGGGCGGCCGTCGATGCGGGTGCGGCTAGCCTTCGGCCATGTCGCGTCTGGGTCTCATCGTCAACCCCACCTCCGGGAAGAACACCGGGGCCCGGATCGGCACCGAGGCCCTGACCCTGTTGCGGGCGGCCGGTGTCGAGATCCTCGACCTCAGCGCGGCCGACGCCCGTAGTGCGATGGAACAGGGCCGGGCCGCGATCGCCGCGGGTGCGGTCGACAGCATCGTGGTCGCCGGGGGCGACGGCATGGTGCACCTCGGGGCCAACCTGTGCGCCGGCAGGGGGGTGCCGCTGGGCATCATCGCGGCCGGCACCGGCAACGACATCGCGCGTGAGCTGGGCCTGCCGGTGCGCGACGCGGCCAAGGCCGTCGAGCGCATCCTCGACGGCGGCACGCGGGTCGTGGATGTGGCCAGGCACACCATGGCGACGGGGGAGGACCGCTGGTTCCTGGGCGTCCTCGCGGCCGGCTTCGACGCCGTGGTCAACGAGCGGGCCAACCAGTGGCGCTGGCCCAAGGGGCCGATGCGGTACAACCTGGCGATCATGCGCGAGCTGCCCGTGTTCCGCGCCATCCCCTACGTGCTCGAGCTCGACGGCACCCGGATGGAGACCGAGGCGATGCTCGTCGCGGTGGGCAACGGGCCGGCGTACGGCGGCGGGATGAAGGTGACCCCGGACGCCCGGTTCGACGACGGACTGCTCGACGTGCTCGTGCTGCACAAGATCTCGACGGCGGAGTTCCTGCGGGTCTTCCCGACCGTGTTCAAGGGCACCCACACCAGCCACCCGAAGGTGCAGGTGCTGCGGGCCCGCACGGTGCGGCTGGAGGCGAAGGGCATCGTCTCGTACGCCGACGGGGAGCGCTTCGCACCGCTGCCGATGACCATGGAGGTCGTGCCCGGCGCGCTCACCGTCCTGGCCTGAGTGCTGACGTAGCCTGAGGCCATGCCCAGCCCCGCCGAGCGGTATGCCGCTGCTGCCGCACGGAGCCGGCTCGACCGCTCCGAGCTCGGCCGGTTCACGGCCGGCCTCGACTTCCCGCTCGACGAGTTCCAGGTGCAGGCCTGCACCGCGGTCGAGGAGGGCAAGGGCGTGCTCGTCGCCGCCCCGACGGGTGCCGGCAAGACGATCGTCGGCGAGTTCGCCGTGCACCTGGCCCTGGCGACCGGCCGAAAGGCGTTCTACACCACCCCGATCAAGGCGCTGTCGAACCAGAAGTACCACGACCTGGTGCGCGTCCACGGCGCCGACAAGGTCGGTCTGCTGACCGGCGACTCGTCGGTCAACGGCGAGGCGCCTGTGGTCGTGATGACCACCGAGGTGCTGCGCAACATGATGTACGCCGGGTCGCGCACCCTCGACGGCCTGGGCTACGTCGTCATGGACGAGGTGCACTACCTGGCCGACCGGTTCCGCGGCGCGGTGTGGGAGGAGGTCATCATCCACCTGCCCGAGCACGTGCAGGTCGTGTCGCTGTCGGCCACGGTGAGCAACGCCGAGGAGTTCGGCGACTGGCTCGCCGAGGTGCGCGG
>DASSQL010000127.1:0-2528 GCA_035702525.1 Ornithinibacter sp.
CGCCGCACCCACCGGGTGCCGGTCGTCGTGCTGGCCGTCGACCCGCGCACCCCGGCCCGGGCCGCCGCCCACCGCGCCCTGCTCGACCACGAGCTCGACGGCGCCCCCACCACCTTGGCCTGGCTCCTTCCGGTCGGCACCACCCCGGAGCCTGGCACCCTGGTCGCCCTCGTCGACACCTGGCGGCGCTCGCCGTCGGCCGGCCTGGTCGGCCCCAAGCACCTCGACGCCGACGACCCGCACCTCCTGCGCGCCCTGGCCATCCGCACCACCCGTGGTGGTCGCCTCCTCTCGCGCCCCGCGCCCGGCGAGCCCGACCAGGGGCAGTACGACCGGTCCAGCGACGCGCTCGGGGTGCCGTTCGCGGGGTCGCTCGTCGAGCGCGACCTGCTCGTCGACCTGCGCGGCTGGGAGACCTCGTTCGGCGACGTCGGCGCCGACCTCGACCTCGGCTGGCGCGCCCACAACGCCGGACGCCGGGTGGTCGTCGTGCCGGCGGCGCGGATGCACACCGAACCGGGGGTGGCGCCCGCCGGTGCGAGCAC
The DNA here is from genome assembly GCA_035702525.1 of Ornithinibacter sp. Lineage (GTDB taxonomy): Bacteria > Actinomycetota > Actinomycetes > Actinomycetales > Dermatophilaceae > Fodinibacter. The sequence goes on from DASSQL010000127.1 coordinate 546, forward strand.
GGCATCCCGGCGCCGCTCCGCACGCCGGGTCGCCCTGGCCCGCTCGCCCTGGTGGGCCTCGCCCTTCCTCGCCGCCTGGATCGCCGTGACCTCGGTCGTCGCCGCGGTGGGGCTGCTGCTGCTCAAGCGACCGCGCTCGGCCGGTGCCGAGCTGTCGTCGCTCGCCTCGCTCGACCCGTTCCGCGGCACCGCCGCCCGCTGGCGCACCCGGCACCGCCGGGAGGTCAGCCGCCGCGACCTGCGCGCCCTGTTCGAACCCCGGCGCGCGGTTCTCACCGGGTGGGGCGACGCCGTGCACGACGCCCTGGTGTCGCCTCGACCACCGATCGGTGACGAGGCCAACGACCTCAACCCCCGGTCCTGGATGGTCAAGGTGGTGCGGCACCCCGGCGTGCTGGCCATGGCAGGCGCCGCGGTCGTCTCGGCCGTCGCGGGCCGCTCGCTCGGGGTCGGTGTCATCACCGGCGCCGGGTCGGGGCTGTCCGGCGGTGAGCTGATGGGCAACCGCGCCGACGCCTCCGTGCTGTGGCACGCGTGGACCGACGGCTGGACCGGCGCCGGCCTCGGCGGCCCCGACCCGGTCGGCCCCTGGGCCCCGCTGCTGGCGCTGCCCACCTGGCTGGTCGAGCACGTCCCGCTGCTGCCTTCCCCCGGTTCGGCAGCCGGCCTCGTGGTCGCGCTCCTCGTCATCCTCGGGATGCCGCTCGCGGCCGTGAGCGCCTACGTGGCCCTGAGGCCGGTGGTCGCCACCCGCTGGGTGCGGGGCCTGGCCGCGTTCGCGTGGGCCACCACCGGGGTGGCCTCGGCCTCCGTGGCCCAGGGCCGGCTGGGGGCGCTGGTCGCCCTCGTGCTGCTGCCGCCGATCGCGTGCGGGCTGTGGCTGCTCGCCACCCGCCGCTCCACCGCCACGAGTGCCTTCGCCACGGCCCTGGCCACCCTGGTGCTCGGCGCCTTCGCCCCCGTGCTGCTGGCCCTGGTGTGCACCCTGGCGCTGGTGCTGGCCGTGGTTCGCTCGCAGGTGCGGCGGCACGCCCTGGTCGTCGCGGTGGTGCCGGTCGCCGTGCTCGCACCGTGGTTCTTCCGGCAGGGCGAGGCGTCGTGGCCGGTGCTCGTCGCCGGTGCCGGGCTGGCGCAGTGGGGCGGCCCGACCCCGACACCCTGGCAGCTCGCCCTGCTCAACCCCGGCGGCGCCGGCTCGCCCCTGGTCTGGACCGCCGTGCCGCTCGTCGCGGTGGCCGTGCTCGCGCTGCTGCGCGGCCGCGCGTGGGGCAGCGCGACGACCTCGCTGACCCTGCTCGCGCCGGTGCTCCTGGCGCTCGCGCTCGTGGCTCCCGGCATCCGGCTGGGCACCGTCCCGGCCGGGGTCGAGGGTGCCGGCGAGCCGATCATGCTCTGGTCGGGACTGATGCTCCTGCCGTTCGCGCTGGTGCTCGTGCTGGCCGTCGCCCGCGGGCTCGACGGGGTGCCGCTGCGTCGTCCGGTCGGCGCCGGTCGAGTGCCGGCAGTCGCGCGGCGCACCGGTGTCACCGTCGCGGTGGCCGCGGTCGTGGTCTCCGCCACCGGGGTCGCCTGGGCGACCCTCGGGACCGAGCTGGCCCCGTGGCAGGACCCGCGGCCGGCCGTCTCGGTCGACCAGGCCGAGGGCGCCTTCGCGACCCGGGCGCTGTTCGTGAGCCCGGGCACCCGCGGTGCCGGCTACCGCTTCGTCGGGCGTGAGGCGTCCGAGCTCGTGCGGCCGCTGCCCGCGGTGGCCGACGCCGACGGCTCGCTCGCCGACCGGGTGAGCGCGGCCCTGGGCGACGCCTCGACCGGGCCCACCCTCTTCGCCGACACGGCCACCGACCTGCTCGCCGTGCGTTCCGGGCTGGTGCCCGAGGTCGCCCGCCGGCTCGACGCCACCGACGGCCTGCAGCGCATCGCCCCCCGCGACGGCTGGGACATGTGGCGGGTCAGCCCCACGGGTACCGGGGTCGACCTCGTCGC
>DASSQL010000128.1:0-20867 GCA_035702525.1 Ornithinibacter sp.
ACCTTGTGCTCGTTGCGGGTCGCGAGCACGAGCCGGCGGGTCACGCGAGCCGCTCCCGGGCGGGGGCGGCGAGGGCCTCCTGCTGGACGCGGCTCAGCTGCGCGCAACCGGTGGTCGCGAGGTCGAGCAGGTCGCCGAGCACCGTGCGGTCGAAGGCGGCGCCGGCGCCCTCGGCGGTGCCCTGCACCTCGACGAACCGACCGTCACCGGTCATGACGACGTTCATGTCGGTCTGGGCGGTGGAGTCCTCGGGGTAGTCGAGGTCGAGCACCGGCCGGCCGTCGACGAGCCCGACGCTCACGGCGGCGATCGAGCCGGTCAGCGGCTCGGCGCCCTTCGCGATCAGGCCCTTGGCACGGGCGTCGGCCACGGCATCCGCGAGCGCCACCCAGGCGCCCGTGATGGCGGCGGTGCGGGTGCCGCCGTCGGCCTGGAGCACGTCGCAGTCGAGCACGATCGTGTTCTCGCCCAGTGCCTTGGTGTCGATGACGGCGCGCAGGCTGCGCCCGACCAGCCGGCTGATCTCGTGGGTGCGACCGCCGACCTTGCCGCGGCGCGACTCGCGGTCGCTGCGGGTGTTGGTCGAGCGCGGCAGCATCTCGTACTCGGCCGTCACCCAGCCCGACCCACGGCCCTTCAGCCAGCGGGGCACGCCCTCGGTGAAGGAGGCGGCGCACAGCACCCGGGTGCGGCCGAACTCGACGAGGACGCTGCCCTCGGCGTGGTCGAGCCAGTTGCGGGTGACGCGCACCTCGCGGAGCTGGTCGGGGGCGCGTCCGTCATGGCGGGGGGTGTGGTCAGGCATGGCCGCAAGGCTAGCCGGGCGCGGGCCGGCAACCGGACCCGCGGTGGGTCAGAGGTCGTAGACCATGCCGGCCGCGGCGAGCTCGACCTCGCCCGGCCACACGGCAGCAGCCTGCGCGCGACACACCTGCGGGTCGTTCCACGCGGGGATGTGGGTGAGCACGAAACGGCGCACTCCCCCGGCCCGCACGGCGGCCGCGGCCGCGCGCGACCCGGACAGGTGGATGTCGGGCACGACGTCGCGCCCGTCGACGAACGCCGAGTCGAGCAGCGCGAGGTCGGCTCCGTGCAGCAGCGGGGTGAGGTTCGCGCAGTCGTCGGTGTCACCGGTGAACGCGAGCACGGCACCGTCGGCCTCGACCCGGTAGCCGTAGGCCTCGACCGGGTGGTTCACGGCGTACGGGGTGACGGTGAACGGGCCCAGGGTGAGTGGCTCGGCATCCGCGACGACGCCGAAGTCGAACTGCGCCTCCATGCCGCCCGGTTCGAGGCCGTGGTACATCAGCGCCACGCGCTCGGCGGTGCCCGCGGGGCCGAACACGGGCAGCCGGTGCGGCAACGTGCCCGCGGGGCGGTAGCGCCGGGTGACGTAGAGGCCGCACAGGTCGACGCAGTGGTCGGGGTGCAGGTGGCTGAGCACCACGGCGTCGAGGTCGTCGGGCGCCAGGAACCGCTGGAGCGACCCGAGCGCGCCGCTGCCGAGGTCGAGCAGGAGGTTCCAGGTGCGGCCGTCGGCCTCGTGCTGCACGAGGTAGGACGACGCGGGCGACTCCGGCCCGGCGAACGACCCGGAGCAGCCGACGACCGTGACCCTCATGGCTGGCCCGCCGTCATGACCTGCGCCGGTGCGGTGAACACGGGCCCGAGCCGGGAGCCCACGCCGAGGAAGCGGCTCGCGAGGCGACGGAACTCCTCGGGGTCGCCGGTGGTGGTGAAGCCGTGGTCGGGCGGGGGCAGGTCGTCGGGGCGCAGCAGGTCGGCGTCGGCGAGCACCCGGTAGACGTCCTTGGCGGTCTCCTCGGCCGACGACACCAGCGTGACGTCGTCGCCCATGACGTAGGAGATGACGGCGGTCAGCAGCGGGTAGTGGGTGCAGCCGAGCACCAGCGTGTCGACCCCCCGCTCGCGCAGCGGGTCGAGGTACTCGTGGGCGACCCCGACGAGCTCCGGGCCACCGGTGACCCCGCGCTCGACGAACTCGACGAAGCGCGGGCACGGGGTGCTCACGACGTCGAGGTGCGGGGCCGCGGCGAAGGCGTCGAGGTAGGCCCCGGACTGGTGCGTGCCGACGGTGGAGATGACACCGACCCGGCCGGTGCGGGTGGCGGCAGCGGCTCGGCGCACCGCGGGCCGGATGACCTCGACCACCGGTACGTCGTAGCGCTCGCGGGCGTCGTGCAGCACCGCGGCGCTGGCCGTGTTGCACGCGATGACGAGGATCTTGACCCCGTGGTCGACGAGCCGGTCGAGGCACTCGAGGGCCAGCTCGCGGGTCTGCGCGATCGGCCGCGGGCCGTAGGGGGCGCGCGCGGTGTCGCCGAAGTAGGCGACCGACTCGTGCGGCAGCTGGTCGAGCACCGCGCGCATGACGGTCAACCCGCCATATCCGGAGTCGAAGACCCCGATGGGTGAATCAGCCACGTGCGCACGCTACGGCAGTCACCCCACAAGGGACGGTTCCAGCCCTTGTCGTGTGACCCGTCCAACAGTGCTCAGAGTCGGCCCAGCCGGACCAGCGCGGCGAACGACTCGTTGTCGGCGGCCACCTCGTCGAAGGTGCCCCGCGACACCACCACTCCCCCCTCGAGGAACAGCACCTCGTCGCAGTGCCGGACCGTGGAGAGCCGGTGCGCCACGACGATCGTCGTGACCGACCCCCTGATCGACTCGATCGTCTCGGTGACCCGCCGCTCGGTCTCGTTGTCGAGCGACGACGTGGCCTCGTCGAGGACGAGCAGGGACGGTCGCACGTAGAGCGCTCGGGCGATGCCGATCCGCTGGCGCTGACCGCCCGACACCCGGCTGCCGCCGTCACCCAGGTAGGCGTCGAGGCCCTCGGGCAGCTCCTCGAGCAGCTCGGTCAGCTGCGCGCGGCGCACGACGTCGATCAGGTGGTCCTCGTCGACACCGTCGGACTCGAGCCCGAACACGATGTTGTCGCGCAGCGAGGCGTCGAGCAGGTACACGGACTGCGGCACCAGACCGATGGAGCGCTGCCAGCCGGCGACGTCCTCGGCGATGGGGTGGCCGTCGACGAGGATCTCGCCCGAGCTCGGCACGTGCAGCCCGAGCACGAGGTCGACCAGGGTGCTCTTGCCGGCCCCACTCGCACCGACGAAGGCCACCGAGTGGCCGGCGGGGATGACCAGGTCGACCCCGTCGATGACGTCCTGGGAGCCGGTCGGGTACCTGAAGTGCACGTCGCGCAGCTCCAGCCGGGAGGTCAGCGGGCGCCGGCTCCCCCGCTCGTCGGGGCCGGAGAGCTCGCGTGCCCCGGAGGCCGCCAGGTCGTCGATCAGGTCCTTGATGACCAGCTCCATCTGGGGCAGGCCGGTCCGCACGGTGTTGCGCGCTCCGACGATGCGCACGACCGACGGCAGGATCCGGAACCCGGCGGCGACGAACAGCGCGATGAGCGACAGCGCCTGGCCCTCCCCCGCCGTGACGAAGAGCAGCCCGATGACGAGCAGGGCACTGATGATGAAGAGCACCTCGAGCACGTACCTGGGCATCTCGCCCAGGAAGATCATCGTGGCCCGGGCGTTGGCCCACTGGGTGCGGGCACCGCGGAAGTCGTCGAGGAAGTGCGCCTCCGACCGGCGGACCTTGATCTCCTTGATCCCGAAGCGTGCGTGCAGCGCCGCCCGGAAGGAGCGCCCGCTGGCGTCGGAGAGCTCCTCGCCGAGGCGACGTGCCCGGGCCCGCACCGCTGCGTTGAGCCCCAGCGCCGCGAGCCCGAGGAAGCCGACCGCCGCGATCGTCGGGATCGGCATGACGAACAGCAGGAACACGAAGACCGCCAGCACGGTCAGGCCCTCGGTGGCGATCAGCATGTAGGGGCCGATGACCATGCCGTACACCGCGTTGTTGTTCTCGAACATGCTCCGGATCAGGTCCGAGCCCTTGCGCTGGAGCACCCGCCAGTACGGACCCCTGACGTACCCGACGAGGAGACGACCGGCGGTGTTCGCCTCCTGCCTGGCGAGGAAGTGCAGCAGCCACCAGCGGAAGCGAAGGGCGAACAGGCCCTTCGCGACGAAGACGACGAGGACGAGGCCGCTCAGCACCGCGATCATCGCTCGAGACCCGGGGTCCCCGAGGGCACCGCTGATGCTCTCGAGCACGGCTCCCTTGTCGGCCGCGGGGGTCAGCTGCTGCATCAGCAGCAGCAGGGCACCCAGGCCGAGCAGCTCCATGGCCGCCAGGACGACCGACCCGATGAACGCCAGGACCAGCTTGCGGCGCGCGTCCTGGCCGAACAACACCCCGGAACCGGGCGGTAGGTACCGGCGCGTGACCCGCGTGACGATGGCGACGAGACTCATCGGGCGGCCTGGCTGCTGTTCATCAGGCACCACCGTAGAGCAGGCCGACCGCCGGGCAGCGAGGCCACGGAGAGCCCGGGGTGGCGGACCGCACGATGTGTCTCACCGGCGCGAGCGCCGCTCGAGCAGGTCGGCCACGACACCAGCCCACTGTCGACCCACCTCGTCGGGGTGGTACCTCCCGCTGGCCGCCCGGGCCAGCGCACCGGACTCCGCCAGCCCCACCTCGTCGACCAGCACCGTCCGCAGCACGTCGACGAACGCGTCCTCGTCCCCCGCCGGTCGCACGAGCCGGCCGTGCAGCTCGGTGACCAGGGTGCCGACGCCGACCGAGCAGTCGAACGCCACGGTGGGCACGCCGCGTTGCGCCGCCTCGAGGGCACTCATCCCGAACCCCTCGTACCGCGACGTCAGCAGGTTGACGGCCGCTGCGTCCAGGGCCGGCCCGACGTCGTCGACCTCGCCCATCAGCTCGACCCGGTCGCCCACACCGGCGGCCTCGATGACCCGCTCGAGTGCGGCCCGCTCGCTGCCGTCCCCGAAGATCCGCAGTCGCCAGTCCTGCAGGCCGGGGGCCGTCGTCGCGCGCACGAAGGCACGGATCATCAGGTCCAGCTGCTTCACGGGCGACAGGCGCGCCAGGGCGACGGCGGTCCGCGGACGTGCCCCGCCGCTGTCGATCGTTGCCTCCTCGACCGCGGACAGCGGACGGGCCGGGTTGGGCAGCGCGTAGCACGGTACGGGGAGCACCTCGGCGAAGCGGGCGGCGTCGTCGTCGGTCAGCGCGACGAACGCGTCCACCCCGGCGAACTCACGAGCGATGCGGCGTCCCAGGGCGGGGTCCTCCTCGACGCTCACGAAGGGTGCGTGGTGCTGTCCGATGACGAGTGGTCCGCTCGGGGCCCAGGTGAAACCCGACTCGTGCAGCACGGCGAGCGGGGTGACGTGGGTGAAGACGACGAGCGTGTCGCTGCCGAACGACGACATCAGCCGTCGGTACCGCCACATGGCGTACGTCCAGTCGAGCCTCTTGAACGCCACGACGGGCAGCAGCCAGGCTCGCCGCCAGGCCGCGGAGCCACCGCGGACCACCGGACCGCGATGCAGCGCGCGCCGACGAACGACCACCCGGGGCACGAATCCGACCGGTCTGCCCGCGGTCCCCGGGTACAGCGAGACGACGTCGACGTGCGCGCCGAGGGCCTCGAACATCGGGACGTAGTTCTCGACGGCGCGGGCGCCCCCGCTCGCCTCCGGGACGCACGGCGCCACGATGACGACCCGTCGGCAGCTCGAGGGCCAGGTCGACGAGCTGGTCACACGAGCTCCTGGACGCGACGCCGGAAGTGCGCCTCGTCGAACTCCGCGGCGCGGTCCTGGCACCGTTGCCGCACGGCCTCGGACTCCTCGTCGGAGGCCCGTGCCCACGAGCGGGTGAGCTCAGCGAGCTCGTCCGGCCGTCTCCAGCAGGACACCCCCGGCACACCCCCGACGACCTCGGCCGGGCCGGCCGTGCCGTAGACGAGGGGGATGGCGCCGGCCGACATCGCCTCCACGGTGCTGATGCCGAAGTGCTCCTGGCTCTCCGGGAAGCGCTCGCCGTCGCCGGCGACCCCCTGCGCGTGCCAGTAGAGGGATGCCTCGCCGAGGACCTCGCGGACCTGCTCGCGTGAGCCGTCGGTGACGAAGGTGACGGGCAGCCCCCGCGCCAGCTCGCGCAGACCTGCCAGGTACGAGCTGCCCTCGGGCGACGTCCCGCCGACCAGGACGAGCCGCCAGCCCTGCGCGTGCAGGTCGGTCAGGGTCGCGAAGATCGCCAGCAGCACGTCCTGGGCCTTGTAGGGGATGTTGGGGCCCGGCGCCTGGAACCGTCCCACCACCGCGATGACGCGCTGCTTGACCCCCCGCGGCACCGGCTCGCAGGCCGGGTACACCAACAGGGGGCGACGCTCCCACCGCTCCTCGACGTGCCGAGCCGTGAACTCGGAGATGGCCCAGACCTCGTCGTACGTCGCGAGGAACCCGCCCCGGTGCCGTACGACCAGGGCCCGCTCGACCGCCGAGGCGGCCCACAGGTAGAGGGAGTGAGCCCGGCCGGCGCTGTCGACCTCCAGCCGGTGCGGGAACATGCAGTAGTAGACGTTCCGCCGGCCGCAGCCCGGCAGGTCGCTCTTGAACCTCACGTTGACGAAGAGGTCGAGGTCCAGGCGACGGATCTGGCGGGCGTGCCGCCAGGTCGTTCGCAGCCGGCGCAGCCGGCGCAGGGACCCGCCGCGCGGGTCCTCTCCGGCCAGCGCCACGAACTCCAGCTGCGACAGGTCCACGCCGAGGTCCCGGGCGAGCTCGTCCGGCTGCACGGAGCCGTCGGTGAACACCGTCGTGGCCCAGCCGCCCCTCGCGATCTCGAGCGCGAGCAGCAGGGCCAGCCGCCCGGCGCCCCCGCGGCCGTTGACCCCGGGGAGGTAGACGCCCGCACGCCGTGGCTCGCCCCCCGTCCGGCCAACACGCATGCCGCGATCCTCGCAGAAAGGCCGCTCCCCCACGGGTGCTTGGTCGGACTCCCGGGTACGCAGGAGGCATGCCTCGTAGGATCCGACCATGACCAGCCTCGTCAGACGCGTCGTCGAGGCCCCACCCTCGGTGCGATGGCACCTCGGCCGCGCCCGCACCGCCCTGTACCGCCGCGCGTTCGCCGCCATCGGCCCCGGCACGGTGATCGTCGCGCCGAGCGTGCTGCGTGGTGTCGACCGCATCTCCATCGGCGCTCGGTGCGCCGTCTACGAGGGAGCCTGGCTCCAGGTCGAGGGCGCCGACGGGCGGCTGACCATCGGCGACGACGCCTACTTCGGGCACGACGTTCACATCCACTGCGTCGACCACGTCACCATCGGCGACAACACGATGCTCGCCGACGGCGTCTACATCGGGTCGGCCGACCACGGTCGCGCCGACCGGACCTCCGTGCACGGCACCGGCCCCGTGACCATCGGTGACGGCGTCTTCCTGGGCCAGCGCGCGGTCGTGCTGGGCGGGGTCACCATCGGCGACGGCGCGACCGTCGGTGCCGGTGCGGTCGTCACCCGCGACGTGCCCGCCGGGGCCACGGTCGGCGGGGTGCCCGCCCGGGTCATCGCCACCGGGGATGGCTCGTGACCGTCCTGCTCACCGGCGGCGCCGGCTTCATCGGGCAGCACCTCGCGCGTCACCTCACCGAGGTGCGCCACGACGTGGCGGCCGTCGACCTGCTGCACCCGCAGGTGCACGCCGACCCCGAGGCCGCCCGCCGCGCCTTCCCCGGGCCGGTGCTCGTCGGTGACGTCGCCGACCGCACCGTCTGGACCGTCGCCAACGCCGAGGTGCGCCGGGCCGAGGCCCTGGTGCACCTCGCGGCGGAGACCGGCACCGGGCAGTCGATGTACGAGGTCGACCGCTACCACCGGGTCAACGTCGACGGCACCCGAAGGGCCGCGGAGTTCGCCGTGGGGCACGGCATCCCCCTGCTCGTGATGAGCTCGCGCGCCGTCTACGGCGAGGGCCGCTACGAGTGCCGTGACCACCGGCCGACGTTCGGCCGCCCGTGCTGCGACGCCGCGACCCCGGCCCCGTCCCGGGAGGACGACCCGCACCACCCGGTCTCGGTGTACGGCGAGACCAAGTCGCTGGCGGAGTCGGTCGCGGTCGCCGTCTGCGGCGACCGGGTGCCCCTCACCATCGTGCGCCCGCAGAACGTCATCGGCCCGGGGCAGGCCCTGCACAACCCGTACACCGGCGTGCTGGCGGCGTTCCTCGCGATGCTGCGCGAGCAGCGCCCCCTCACCATCTACGGCGACGGCCACCAGACCCGCGACTTCGTGCACGTCGACGACCTCGCGGCGCTGCTGACCCACCTCGTCTCCACGCCACCGGTCCCCGGCGACCCGCTGGTGCTCAACAGCGGCACGGGGGTGCGCACCTCACTGGTCGAGCTGGCCGGGCTCGCCGCGGATGCCGCGCCGGTGCCCCCGGCGGGCATCGTCCACGTCGAGGTGCACCGGGCCGGCGACATCGAGCACGCGTGCGCCGACCTCGCCCGCCTCACCGCGGTCGGCGCACCGCTCCCCTCCCACACCACGGCCCAGGCGGTGCACGACTTCGTGCGCGCCTCGTGGGACCGACCGGGCGTCGCGGCCAGCGCCTGGGACCAGGCCCTCGGCGAGCTCGAGGAGCGTGGGCTCACCTCGTGAGCGGCCCCCGCCTGTTGGTGCTCAGCCCGGTCTTCCACGGCTACTGGCGCTCGATCGAGCGCGCCTTCACGACCCTCGGGTACGCCGTGACCACGCTCGCGTACGACGACCACCCCGGCGCGGTCGACCGGGCTCGCGCCAAGGTGACGCACGACCTCGTCGAGCGGCTCGGTGGGCCCGACGCGGCCCGGCGTGCGGAGCACACCGCTCGCGCCGCGCAGGCGGTGCGCGAGGTCGACCCCGACGTCGTGCTCGTGGTCAAGGGCGACACCTTCGACGCCGAGCTGTGGGGCCTGCTCGAGCAGCGGCGGCACGCACTGTGGCTCTACGACGAGCTGCGACGCACCGACCACACGCCGGCCTCGCTCGCGGCGGCCGGGCCGGTGGCGAGCTACTCCCCCGACGACGTCGCGACGCTCACCGCGCAGGGCCTGCGGTCGGTGCACGTGCCGCTGGCGCACGACCCCGACATCGCGTTCACGCCGGTGCCGAGCGACGAGGTCGTCTTCGTGGGCGCCCGCTACCCCGGTCGTGAGTCGCTGCTCACCGACCTCGCCGCCGCACAGGTGCCCGTGCGGGCCTACGGCCGTGACTGGTCTGCCCACCCCGTCGACCGGCTGCGCACCTGGCGGCTGCGCCAACCCGCCGTGCCGCACGGCCGCGACCTGCCCCGCGCCGACGCCTACGGAGTCATGGCCGGGGCCCGCGCCACCCTCAACGTGCACGGTGACCAGGACGGCTTCACGATGCGCACCTTCGAGGCCTGCGGTGTCGGCGCCGTGCAGCTCGTCGACCGGGCCGACGTGTCGCGCCACTACGAGCCCGGGGTCGAGCTGGCCGTCTTCGGCTCGCCCGAGGAGGCCGCCGAGCTGTCGCACCGGGCCGCGACCGACCAGCCCTGGGCGGACGGCCTGCGGGCCGCCGGTCGCGCCCGCACCCTCGCCGAGCACACCTTCGTGCACCGCGCCCGAGACCTGGAGGCCCTGTGGACGGCCTGACCCACCCCCGCGACCTCGAGGCCTGGCACCGCTGGCAGGACCGCAGCCAGCCGGTCGGGCGCCGTGCCCAGCGCATGCTCGGCGTGCTGCGCGACATCGCCCGCCCCGACGGGCACGCCGGCAACGCCGTGCTGACCCGGGGCGGCCCACGGCCGCGGGTGCTCGTCTGCCTGGAGTCGCGCTCGGGCAGCTCGGCGCGCGCCCTGCTCGAGCCGGTGCGCCACCTCGACCCGGCCGACGTCGCCGTCATCGCCCCCGTCGGCGTCACCGACCTGCTGCCGGAGGGTCCGTGGACCGAGTCGCCCGGCTACGCCCCCGACCTCGTCGCCAACCACGCCGCGGGCGGCGCCGTGGTGCTCTCGACCGGCCACTTCCTGCCCCTCGGGGCGCTGGGGCACCGGTTTGCCGAGCCCGGGCGCTTCCTCACCGTGCAGCACGGCCTGATGACGCCGCACGCGCCCCCACTCGGTGCCGGCACGATCCTGCTCGCCTGGAGCGAGGCCGACGCCGCGTTCTGGCGGTCCGGGCGCGACGACGTCGGCTCCGTGGTGGTCGGCTCCCAGCTGCTCTGGGAGGCGTCCGAGCCCCCGCCGGCAACCGTCGACCCCGACGCCGCGCCCGTCTTCCTCGGCCAGCTGCACGGTGTCGAGCTGCCCCGCGAGGTGCTCGTCGAGGCCGCCGAGACCTTCTGCCGGGACCAGCACGCCACCTACCGCCCCCACCCGTCCGAGCGCGACCGGAAGTCGCTGGCGACGCACGCCCGCTGGGAGGCGTCGGGCATCACCATCGACCGGTCCGGCATCCCGCTGCGTGAGCTCGGCGCACCGGTGGTCAGCATCTTCTCGACCGGGGTGCTCGAGGCCGCCGCGGCCGGGCTCCCCGCGTGGGTCACCCTGGCCGACCCGCCGACCTGGCTGGCCGAGTTCTGGGCCCGCTACGCCCTCGCGCCGTGGGGTGGCCCACCCACGGCATCCCCCGAACGGCCCGAGGTGGAGCCGTCCCGGGGTGTGGCCGAGGTCGTGCGGGAGATGATGGCGGGGTGAGGATCCTCTGCGTCGTCCCCGCCCGCGGCGGCTCCAAGGGCGTGCCCCGCAAGAACCTGCGCGTCGTCGGGGGCAAGCCGCTCATCGTGTGGACCCTCGAACAGGCCCTGTCGGCCCGACCCGCGATGGACGTCGTGGTCTCGACCGACGACGAGGAGATCGCCTCCGTCGCCCGCTCGGCCGGGGCGCTCGTGCCGTTCCTGCGCCCGGCCGAGCTCGCCCTCGACACCACCCCCACCGAGCCCGTGGTGCGGCACGCGATCGCCGCGGCCCGGGCCGCCGACGCGGCCCCCGACGCCGTCATGCTGCTGCAGGCCACCTCACCGATGCGTCTGCCGGGCACCCTGTCGCGGGCCGTCGCCCAGCTCGAGGCGACCCGCGTCGACTCGCTCGTGGGCGTGGTGCCGCAGGCCCCGTTCATCTGGGCCGAGGGCACGCCGGATGCCGGGCCGACCGCCGCGTACGACGTCACCGCGCGCCCCCGCCGCCAGGACCTCACCCCGGCCACGCTGCGCTACCGCGAGACCGGGTCGGTCTACCTGACCCGCACGTGGGTCTACGACGAGCTCGACAACCGGATCGGCGGCCGGGTCGGGCTGTTCGTCATGGACGAGCTCGAGGGCATCGACGTCGACACCGAGCTCGACCTCGAGGTCGCCGACCGGCGGCTGAGCCAGCTCTCCGGGAGCCCCGCATGATCATCGACCGCACCATCCGGCCGTTCGTCGTCTACGGCGAGGACCCGGTGCTGACGGCCCTGGAGAAGATCACCTCCAACAAGGCCCGGATCGTCTTCTGCGTCACCGAGCACGGCCACCTCGTCGGGTCGATCAGCGACGGCGACGTGCGCCGCTGGATCGCCGCGCAGACCGACGTCGACCTCAACCGCCCCTGCGCCGACGTGGCGAACACCGGGGTGCGCAGCGCCCCCGCGACGGCCACGCCCGCGGAGGTCCGCCGGCTGTTCGTCGGCGCCATCGACCACGTGCCGCTGCTCGACGAGCACGGCCACCTCGTCGCCGTCGCCGTCAACCGCAGCGACGCCTTCCAGGTCGGCCGGCACGACGTCGGCCGCGGCCACGCCGCCTTCCTCATCGCCGAGATCGGCATCAACCACAACGGCTCGGTCGACCTGGCCAAGGAGCTCGTCGACCTCGCCAAGGGCGCCGGCGCCGACTGCGTGAAGTTCCAGCTGCGCGACATGGCCGCCCTCTACCGCGGCGGCACCGGCAGCGCCGGCGAGGACCTCGGCCCGCAGTACACCCTCGACCTGCTCTCCCGCTTCAACCTGCCGGCGGAGCAGCTCTTCGAGGTGTTCGACCACTGCCGCGACGTCGACGTCGACATCATGTGCACCCCGTGGGACGAGCCCAGCGTCGACGCCCTCGTCGGCTACGGCATCCCGGCCCTGAAGATCGCCTCGGCCGACCTCACCAACCACGCGCTGCTCACCCACGCCGCGTCATCCGGCACCCCGCTCGTGGTGTCGACCGGCATGTCGACCGAGACCGAGATCCGCGAGAGCGTCGCGGTGCTGCGGGCCAGTGGCACGGCGTACGCCCTGCTGCACTGCCAGTCGACGTACCCGGCGCCGTTCAAGGACGTCAACCTGCGCTACCTCACCCGGCTCGCCGAGCTCGGCGACTGCCCGGTCGGCTACTCGGGCCACGAGCGCGGGTTCCACGTGCCGGTCGCGGCCGTCGCGCTCGGTGCGAGCATCGTCGAGAAGCACTTCACCGTCGACCGCGGCATGGAGGGCAACGACCACAAGGTCTCGCTGCTGCCCGACGAGTTCGCCGAGATGGTCGTGCGCATCCGTGAGGTCGAGGAGGCCCTGGGCAGCGCCGCGCCGCGGGCGGTGTCGACCGGCGAGATGATGAACCGGGTCAACCTCGCCAAGAGCCTGGTCGCCGCGCGCGACCTCGAGCCCGGCGACGTCATCGACCGCGCGGCCGTCGACATCAAGAGCCCGGGTCGCGGCCTGCAGCCCAACGCCCTCGACCGGCTGGTCGGCCGCACCGCGAACCGCGGGCTGAGTGCCGGCGACTTCTTCTACGCCACCGACCTGTCGGATGCCGTGTCGAAGGGTCGCGACTTCGTCTTCCGTCGGCCGTGGGGCCTGCCGGTGCGCTACCACGACGTCGAGACGCTCACCGCCGACTGCACCCCCGACTTCCTCGAGTTCCACTTCTCCTACAAGGACCTCGAGATCGACCCCGCCACCGTGCTGCCCGACCGGCTGCCGATGGGCTACGCCTGCCACGCCCCCGACCTGTTCGCCGGCGACTTCATCCTCAACCTCGCCAGCGAGGACGACGCGCACTGGGAGCGCTCGATCACCGAGCTGCAGCGGGTCATCGACCTGACCCGGTCGCTGCGGCCGTTCTTCACCACCGACGTCGACCCGGTCGTCATCTCCAGCGTCGGCGGGTTCACGACCGACCGGCACGTGCCGCTCGACGAGCTGCCCGACATGTACGCGCGGGTCGCGGCCGGGCTCGACCGGGTCGACGACTCCGGGGTGCGCCTGTCGTGCCAGACGCTGCCGCCGTTCCCCTGGTACATGGGTGGCCAGCTCTACTGCAACCTGTTCGTCCGCGCCGCCGACACCGCCGAGTTCGCGTCCCGCTACGGGCGCCGGCTCTGCCTGGACGTGTCGCACACCAAGCTCGCGACCACCTTCCTCGGGCAGCCGTTCTCCGAGGCGGTCGAGTTGCTCGCCCCGCACAGCGACCACCTGCACCTCGTCGACTCCGTCGGCGTCGACGGCGAGGGCGTGCAGGTGGGCGACGGCGAGATCGACTGGCCGGTGCTCGCCCGCCAGCTCGACCTGCTCGCCCCCGGGGTGGGCTTCATCCCGGAGATCTGGCAGGGACACGTCAACAACGGCGAGGGCTTCTGGTTGGCACTGGAGCGGCTCGAGCAGTGGTTCTGACCGGGCCCGACGCACCCCCGACCGCCCTCTGGGTCGTGCCGGTGGCTGACGTGGCCGGGGTCGGGCGGCACGTCCTCGACGTCGTCGAGGTGGGCGTGCCCGGGTACCGGCTCGTCGTGCTGCTGCCCCCCGGGCCGCTCGCCGAGCGGCTGCAGGCGGTGGGCGCCGACGTGGTGACGGCCCCGGTCGGGCCCGAGCACGGCATCCGCGAGTCGGTGGCCGCCGTGCGGCGCAGCCTCGGCACGCTTCGCCCCGTGGTCACCCACTCACACCTGTCGTGGGCCGACGTCGTCACCGCCGTCGCCACGGTGGGCGCCCCCACCGCGCTGGTCACCACCGAGCACGGCATCGCGGTCGACGACCTCGTCTACCACGGCACGGTGTGGCGGGCCCGGCTCAAGGCGCTGGTGCACACCGCCCGCCTGCGTCGCGCGGATGCCGTGATCGCGGTCGCCGACTCGACGGCGAGCTCGGTGCGGGCCAAGTGGCACCCGTCCCGGTCGACGCCGGTGCGCGTCATCCGCAACGGGGTCGACCCGCTGCCCGACCGGGAGGTCCGCGACCCCGGGCTGCACGTCGTCTCGATCGCGCGGCTGGCCCCCGAGAAGCGGGTCGACCACCTGCTGCGCTCGTTCGCGCTGCTGCACGCGGAGCACCCCGACGCCCGCCTCACCGTGGCCGGGTCCGGCCCGGAGGAGGTGGCCCTTCGCGACCTCGCCGACGACCTCGGCCTCGGGGCCTCGACGACGTTCGTCGGGCACGTCGACCCGGCTCCCCTGCTCGAGGCCGCCGACGTGCTGGTGCAGCTGTCGGTGTGGGAGAACTGCTCCTACTCGCTGCTCGACGCCCTCGTGAACGGTGTGGGGGCCGTCGCCACCCCGGTCGGCGGCAACCCCGAGATCCTCCCCTCCTCCGCCCTGATGGCCCACGACGACCACGCCGGCGTCGCCCGGCTGGTGGCCGCCCAGGGGCTCGACCCGGCATCCCGCCCGACGCTGCCGGCCGGCTGGCCCGACCGAGCGACGATGTGCGCCTCGGTCGCCGACGTCTACCGCGACGTGGTGGGTCGGCCATGACCGCGCTGGTGCTCGCCGCCAACAACGGCGAGATCGGCGGTGGCGAGGTGATGCTGCTGGCCGTCGCCGAGGCGCTGCGCACGCTCGGCCACGACGTGCAGGTGGTTGCCCCCCGGGGCGGTCGCGACGGGGTCGCCGAGGCGGCTCGCACGGCGGGCTTCCCGGCCACCGACCTGTCCTCCGGGCGGCGGCAGTACATCGGTGAGCTGCGGGCCTGGCGCGCGACCAACGCCGCCGGCATCCTGTGGTGCAACGGCCTCGTTCCGGCCTTCGCGACCGCCGGGCTGGGCCACCGCATCGTGCACCTTCACCAGGAACCGGTGGGCGTCAACGCGATCGCGTCCCGGGTGGCCCGGCGCGGCGCCCTGGTCACCCTGGTGCCGTCGGAGTCGATGGCCGCCTCGGTGCCCGGCTCGCGCGTCCTGTGGAACTGGGTCGAGCCGGTGGCGACGCACCCCCGGCCGGGTGAGCGCACCCGTGAGCGGCGGATCGGCTTCCTCGGCCGGCACTCGGTCGACAAGGGGCTGGTCACGCTCGCCGCCGGGCTGGCCGAGCTCGACCGCACCGACCCGGGCCGCTACCACCTGCTGCTGGCCGGCGAGGGGCGGTTCGCGCCGCCCGAGGACACCGGCCCGATCCGCACGGCGATGGCCCCGGTCGAGCACCTCGTCGAGCGGCCGGGCTGGATCTCGCGCGAGGACTTCTTCTCCTCCATCGACGTCGCGGTCTTTCCCTCGCAGTGGGCCGAGCCGTTCGGGCTCGTGGTCGCCGAGGCGATGTCGTCGCGCACCCCGTTCGTCATCTCCGACGCCGGCGCGCTCGCCGAGGTGGCCGGCCCCACCCACCCGTGGGTCAGCCCCAAGGGGGATGCCGTGGCGCTCGCCCACGCGGTCGAGTCGGTCTTCGAGGCCGGCCCGGACCGGATGGTGGAGGTGCTCGACCACGCCCACGCCCGGTGGGAGGAGCACTTCTCCCCCGCTGCCGGCCTGGCCCGGGTCGCGGCCCTCGTCTCCGACCTGGGGTTGTAGCACCTCAGCCACCCCTGCCAAGGCAACCGTGCGGCGGCACCGGGTCTGTAAGGATGGGTGGGCCAGACGACGCTGCACACCGAGCGGGAAGCGACCCACCTCAATGCCACGCGCACTCATCACCGGGATCACCGGCCAGGACGGCCTGTACCTCTCCGAGCTGTTGCTCTCGAAGGGGTACGAGGTGCACGGCATCATCCGCGGCCAGAACAACCCCAAGCGCGAGCTGGTCGAGGAGATCGTGCCGGAGGTCGTGCTGCACACCGGTGACCTCACCGACCTGTCCAGCCTGCTGCGCGCGATGGCCGAGGCCCAGCCCGACGAGTTCTACAACCTCGGCGCCGTGTCGTTCGTGGCGTACTCCTGGGAGAACGCCCGGGTGACCACCGAGGTCACCGGCAACGGCGTGCTCAACGCGCTCGAGGCCGTGCGCCTGTACTCCGGCCCGGACCCGTCGAAGGTGCGGTTCTACCAGGCGTCGTCCTCGGAGATGTTCGGCAAGGTGCAGGAGGTTCCGCAGCGCGAGAAGACCCTGCTCTGGCCGCGCTCGCCCTACGGCGTGGCCAAGGTCTACGGGCACTACATGACCATCAACTACCGCGAGTCGTACGGCATGCACGCGAGCTCCGGCATCCTGTTCAACCACGAGTCACCGCGCCGCGGGCCGGAGTTCGTCACCCGCAAGGTGTCGATGGCGGTCGCCGCCATCGCCCTGGGGCTGCAGGACACCCTCACCATGGGCAACCTCGACGCCAAGCGCGACTGGGGGTTCGCGGGCGACTACGTCGAGGGCATGTGGCGGATGCTGCAGCAGCCCGAGGCCGACGACTACGTGCTGAGCACCGGTGAGACGCACTCGATCCGCGAGCTGCTCGACGCCGCCTTCGCGCGGGTCGGCATCGACGACTGGTCCGGCCACGTGAAGCAGGACCCGCGGTTCATGCGGCCCGCCGAGGTCGACCTGCTCGTCGGTGACGCCAGCAAGGCGCGGGAACGGCTCGGCTGGAAGCCCACCGTGGCGTTCCACGAGCTCGTCGAGATGATGGTCGACAACGACCTCGCCCTGCTGCGGGCCTCCACCCGGCGATGACCGTCGCGCTCGTCACCGGGGCCACCGGCCAGGACGGCAGCTACCTCGTCGAACGGCTGCTGTCCGAGGGGGTCGAGGTGCACGGCCTGGTGCGCTCCGAGGACCTCGGCGGTGCGCTGCCCGAGGGCCTGGTCGTGCACGAGGTCGACCTCGACACCGACCCCGACGTGCTCGCCGACCTCGTCACGCGGGTGGGGCCGGACGAGCTCTACAACCTCGGCGGGATGAGCTCGGTGGCCCGCTCCTGGGACGACCCGCTGCTCACCACCCGGGTCAACGGGCTCGCGGCGCTCACCCTGATGGATGCCGCGCGCCGCCTGCAGGAGCGCCGCGGCCGAGAGGTTCGGGTGCTGCAGCCGAGCAGCGCCGAGATCTTCGGGGAGCCGGCCACCTCCCCGCAGGACGAGCGCACGCCCATCAGGCCGGTGAGCCCGTACGGCGCGTCCAAGGCGTTCGCCCACCACGTGGCCGGGGTCGAGCGGTCGCGCGGGCTCTTCACCGCGACCGTCATCCTCTACAACCACGAGTCGCCGCGCCGCCCGACCACCTTCGTCACCCGCAAGATCACCAGCACGGTGGCGGCGATCGCCGCGGGCCGGGCCGACCGGCTCACCCTGGGCAACCTCGACGCCCGCCGCGACTGGGGCTGGGCCCCCGACTACGTCGACGCGATGGTGCGCGCGAC
This sequence comes from Ornithinibacter sp., assembly GCA_035702525.1. Lineage (GTDB taxonomy): Bacteria > Actinomycetota > Actinomycetes > Actinomycetales > Dermatophilaceae > Fodinibacter. Next base: position 17,428 of record DASSQL010000128.1, read on the forward strand.
AAGACACGACGTACCCGGCGACTACGTCGTCGCCACCGGCCGGGCGCACAGCGTGCGCGACTTCGTGGCCGCGGCGTTCGAGCACGCCGGGGTCACCGACTGGGAGCCCCTGGTCGAGGTGCACGCCGACTTCATCCGACCGGCCGACCCGAGCCTGCTCGTCGGCGACGCCACGGTGGCGCGCGAGCAGCTCGGCTGGTCACCGACGGTCACCTTCGAGGACCTCGTCGGGCGGATGGTCGAGGCCGAGGGGTCCGGCTCGTGAGCGGTGCCCGGCCCCGGGTCGCCATCGCCCACGACTACCTGACCCAGCGCGGTGGGGCCGAGCGCGTCGTGCTCGCCATGGCCAGGGCCTTTCCCGACGCGCGGATCTACACCACGCTCTACGACCCCGAGGGCACTTACCCCGAGTTCGCCGACCACGACATCGTGACCTCGCCGCTGAACCGGATCGGCCCGGTACGGCGCGACCACCGCCTCGGGCTGCCGCTCCTGGCCCGGGCGGCATCCCGGTTCAGGGTCGACGCCGACGTGGTGCTGGTCTCGTCGAGCGGCTGGGCGCACGGCTTCCGCCACACCGGGCAGAACCTCGTCTACTGCTACTCCCCCGCGCGGTGGCTCTACCAGACCGACACCTACCTCGGCGGCCCGGCAAAGCGCTCGGCGACCGGGCTCGCCCTGCTCGTGCTGCGCCCCGCCCTGCGCCGCTGGGACGCCCGCGCGGCCCGCCGCAGCGACCGGTACCTCGCGATCTCGCGCGTCGTGCGCGACCGGATCGAGGCGACCTACGGCATCACCGCCGCCGTGCTCCCAGCGCCGCACAGCATGGCCGCCGACGCGGCGCAGGCACCGGTGCCCGAGCTGGAGGACTGGGCGAGCACCGGCGGGTACCACCTCGTGGTCTCGCGGCTGCTGCCGTACAAGAACGTCGACGTGGTCGTGGATGCCGTGCGCGGCACCGAGCACCGGCTCGTCGTCGTCGGCGCCGGGCCCGGCCGCGACGCGCTGCTCGCCACGATGCCGGGCAACGTGCGCCTGCTGTCCGGCCTCACCGACGCGCAGCTGCGCTGGGTCTACGCGCACTCCCGCATCCTCGTCGCGCCGAGCTTCGAGGACTACGGCCTCTCGCCGCTGGAGGCCGCGGTCTTCGGCCGACCGAGCCTCACGCTGCGCGCCGGGGGCTACCTCGACACGGTGCGCGAGGGCGTCACCGGGTTGTACGTCGACGCGCCCGATCCGGCCCTGTTCCGGGCCGGGCTGGCGGCGGCCGACGCCCACCCGTGGGACCCCGCCGTGCTGCGGGCCCATGCGGAGCAGTTCGCGGAGCCGGGCTTCGCCGCCCAGCTGCACGCCGAGGTCGACGACCTGCTGCGCCCCTGCTGAGCGGGCCGTGGGGCGGCCGTCGGGCCGGCCGGTCGGTGCTCCACGGGCCCTCCGGACCGGTGTCGAACGTCCCATCGGCCGAACGGCCCGTATTGGATCCGGTGTGTCACGACCCCCTGTCGGGGACCCGGGTCACGCCCGATACTGGGTCAGGGCGACTCCCATCACGACACCAGGGGTCGCCCGCCCGAGGCTCGTCACGACGTCGCGAAGGTCCCATGATCATCAACGAGGTGCCCACGGACACCACGGCGGCCGAACGTGCCCCGCGGTGGAGCCACCTCGTTCCGAGCGTGGCCGCGGTCGTCGTCGACCTGCTGGTCATGACCGCGGTGACCCTCGCCGCCGCCTACGGCCGCATGCGCCTGCCGTTCTTCAACGCCGTCGGTGACGTCGACAACCTCGTGGCCATCGTGGGCGTGCCCGTCGTGCTCGGCTGGGTGGCCGCCATCGCGCTCACCGGTGGCTACGCCTCGCACGTCATGGGGGCCGGGGCCACCGAGTACAAGCTCGTCGTGCGCGGCACCATGGTGGCGGCGGGCACCATCGGGGTCGTCTGCTACCTGATGAAGTTCCAGTTCTCGCGCGGCTTCTTCTTCCTCCTCCTCCTCTTCGGGGTGCCCGCCCTGCTGATCGGCCGGCTCGTGCTGCGCCGGGTCATGCACGGGCTGCGCCGCCGCGGTCACCTGGTCAGCCGGGTCGTCGTCGCCGGGTCCACCGCCCAGGTCGACGAGGTCGCGCGGGTGCTCAACCGCGAGCGCTGGCTCGGCTACCAGGTCGTCGGCGCGGTCGTGCCTGCGGCGGAGACCGGCGACGAGACCCCCGGCGGGGTCACCATCCTGGGCACCACCGCACGCACCGCGGCCGTCGTCGCCGACACCGGGTGCGACATCGTGCTCTTCGCCGGCGGCGCCGTCGCCTCGGCCCAGCAGATGCGGCGCGCGGCCTGGGAGCTCGCCGACACGCCCGTGCAGATCATGCTGGTGCCGGGGCTCACCGACGTCGCCAGCGACCGGGTGCGGGTGCGCCCCGCGGCCGGCCTGCAGCTCATGGAGCTCGAGGGTGGCCGCGCGCAGGCCGCCACCCGGGTGTCCAAGCGGCTGTTCGACCTGGTCGGCGCGGGCGTGCTGCTCGTGCTGTCGAGCCCGCTGCTCATCGGCACGGCCATCGCGATCAAGGTCAACGACGGTGGCCCGGTGCTGTTCCGCCAGCAGCGGGTCGGCCGCAACGGCGACCTGTTCGACTGCTACAAGTTCCGCTCGATGGTGATCGGGGCCGACACGATGGTCGACTCGGTCGCGACCGAGAACATGCACGAGGAGGGCCACGTCCTCTTCAAGGCCCAGCACGACCCCCGCGTCACCCGGCCCGGGCGCGTCATCCGGCGCTTCTCGCTCGACGAGATGCCCCAGTTCTTCAACGTGCTGCGCGGCGAGATGAGCCTCGTGGGGCCACGCCCGCCGCTGCCCGGGGAGGTCGAGCGCTACACGGATGACGTACGCCGGCGGCTCGCGGTGCGCCCCGGGATGACCGGGCTGTGGCAGGTCTCGGGCCGCTCCGACCTGTCGTGGGAGGACTCGGTGCGCCTCGACCTGTACTACGTCGACAACTGGTCGATCGTGCAGGACCTCTCGATCCTGTCCCGCACCCTGCTCGCCGTCGTCTCGAGCCGCGGCGCCTACTGACACCAGTACGCGCCCGGACCCCCGTCGCATCCGTCGTCCCTGCGCCGACGGACGGACGAACGGGCCGGGCGACCAGGGCGAGCGTGCTCAGCCACGTGCCGTCCAGGCCCGACTGCATGTCGCCAGGCGCACCCTCGCCCCTGGGCAGACTGAACGCGCATGACGGACGTCGGAGCGGTGTGGGCCGGGCGACGAGGGCGACCGTGCTCAGGTCGCTCGCGTGGCGGTTCCTCGGTCCGTCCGTGGGCGCACCCCTGGGTCAGACGGTGGCGTCGTCCAGGTCGCTCGAGCGCGGCGCCGACCGCTGCTTGCGCGGTGCCGGGGTGAGCGGCGCGACCGCCGCGGCGGCGGTGTCGGTGTCGCCGTCGCCGG